>JASFUG010000281.1:0-4469 GCA_050050395.1 Nitrospirota bacterium | reverse complement strand
TGATCGACAAGTGCTCCGGCCACGATGGCACTTGGTCCATGAAGCGCGAAAACTTCGAGTTTTCCATGAAGATCGGCCAGAAGTTATTCGATGCTATTGGTGCCAGCGAGCCAGACATCGTCGCTTCCGATTGTCCGCTATCGTGCCTCCAGATCCACCAGGGGACCGATCGCAAGGCGTACCATCCAGCCCAGGTGGTCGCCGCCGCGTATGGCCACGAGGAGGCGCTGCAACACGGCGCGTAACCGGCGCGGGTCCACCCATACCGAGAACACCATGCAGCCCCTGACCCTCGCAGACATCCTCACCAACACCGAATACGCCAAGATCCGCGACGAATTCCGCAAGGAGGTGATCCGCCTGAAGCGGCCGCGGCGGGTGGCCATCGGCCCGCACGTGGCGATCACCCTGGAGAATCGGGAAACCATGCGGTTTCAGATCCAGGAGATGATGCGCATCGAGGGCATTGCGAGCGAGGCCGGGATCCAGCAGGAGCTCGACGTCTACAACCCGCTCATCCCCGGCGATGGCGAGCTCTCGTTCACCTTGTTTATCGAGGTCCCCGAGGAGCAGGAGTTGAAGCGCATCCTACCGACCCTGGTGGGCATCGAGCATGCCCTGCGCCTCGCCATCGGTGACGACGTGGCCGCGGCCGCCGGTGAGGAGGGCCGCAGCCGGGAGGACTACACCTCCTCGGTGCACTATCTGCGCATGGCGCTCACGGAGGCCCAGATCAAGCACCTGGCGGACCCCCAGGTGCCCGCCGCCCTGTTCTTCGATCACCCGAACTACGCCCACCGGGAGTGGCTCTCCACCGCCACGCGGGAGGCGATGCTCGACGATCTGGGCGGATGAGCGCCGGACCTACGGGGACGCGGTGGGTCCCGTCACGCCCTGTGGCGCTGGTGCGAGGGCTCAGGGCTTGGTCGCGGCCGCGGGCACCACGCGCGGCGCGGTGAGGAAGTGGACGATCGCCTCGATTTGGCTGTCCTTGAGGCCGCGCACTCTAGGCATCCGGCTGCTGGCTTCCACGCTCTGCGGACGCCGTATGTAGCGGGCGATCTTGCTCCCGTCCATGCGCGCCGCCACCCGCGTCAGGTCGGGGCCGATCTGCTCCTTGCCAAGGTCATGGAACTGGTGGCAGAAGCTGCACCGGTGTCGAAACAGCCGTTCACCCTCAGGCACCCCGGCGGCATGCGCCGCGACCGCCGACGCCGCCCAGGCGAGTACCAGAAATAGACCGAGGCCCCTGGCCATCACCACCTCCTACTCCTCCCACGCCGACAACCCCATCCGCGCGTCCGCGCCTTGCGTCCATCCCCCTTCCATCGGCACATCGCCGTGACGCCCCAACCCCAGGAGCCATCCAAGGCCGGGCCCCTGGCGCCGGCCCAGTGGCAGGCCCTTCTCTCCTGGCGTCCCGAGTGGCGCGAGCGACCGCCGGCGATCGAGGCCCTGGTGCCGGATGCCTCCATCCGGCGCTACGTGCGGATCGGGGATCCCACCGGCTCCGTGGTGGTGATGGCACGGCCACAGCCATTCGACGCCCGGGCGGACGACTTCCTGTACCTCGCGACCTTCTTCCGGGACCACCGGTGGCCGGTCCCCACCGTGCTCTCCGCGCTGCCCGAGCACGGCCTTGTCGTGCTGGAGGATCTCGGCAGCACCTTCCTGCACGCCACGGAGGGCCTGCAGTGGTACGAGCAGGCGGTCGACCTGCTCGTCGATCTGCAGCGCATCGGCCCGCCGGCCGACCCAACGACGCCGCCATGGAGCCGGCGTTTCGACGCGGCCTTCTACCGGCGCGAGCTGACGCGGTTCATCGACGCGTTCCAGGCCCTCACGGGGAGGGGCACCAGGGCGCTCCGTGACACCTTCCTGCACCAGACCGCGGCCTTGTGTGACGGGCTGGCGGAGCTGCCCCTGGTGGTGTGCCATCGGGACTACCACCGCCGTAATCTGTTGATCGCGGGCGGCCGGATCCGGCCGATCGACTTCCAGGACGCACGCCTGGGCCCCGCGGCCTACGATCTCGTATCCCTCGTGGAGGACCCTTACGCCGGCCTCGACGAAGACCAGCGCCGCCATCTCCTCGCACGCTATCGTTCCCTAAGCGACAAGCCCGTGACCGACGAGGCATACGCCCTCGCCGCCTGCCAGCGGCTGCTGAAGGCGGCGGGTACCTACGCACACCAGGCCGCCGCGTTCCACAACCACGGCTACCTGCCCTACCTGGCACCCGCCCTCACCGGGGCGTCGCGCGCGGCCGGACGGCTCGCGCCCACGGTCGGCCCGGACCTCGCCGCCACCATCGACGAACTGGTCGTCACATGGGAGGTGGGGTGATGATGGGGGTGGTGTTGTGCGCCGGGCTGGGGACGCGGCTGCGGCCACTGACCGATCACCTTCCCAAACCACTCGTACCGGCGGGCGGGCGCCCCATGGTCCACTATCCACTCGGCCTCCTGCGCGCGGCCGGGGTCACCGACGTGGTGCTCAACACCCACTACCGCGCTGCGCAGCTACAGGCCCACCTCGGCGATGGGAAGCGGTGGGGGATGCACCTGCGTTACTCGATCGAGCCGGACCTCCTGGGCACGGGCGGCGGCTTGCGTCACCTGTTGCCGTTGATCGATGGCGACCCGTTCTTCGTCCTGAACGTGGATCAGATCACCGACGTGTCGCTCGGGGCCCTCCTCGATGCCCATTGCCGGCATGACGCGGTCGCCACCCTGGCAGTCATCGATCCCGACGGCCCCCTGACGCACCGCCGCTTGCAGGTGACAGACGGCCTGCTGCGCGGCCTCGCGCCGCCCGGCCACAAGGGCCCCATCTTCACCGGCGTCCAGGTCCTGGAACGGCGGCTCTTCACGCGACACAGCCCCGCTGATCCTTCCTGTGTCGTGCGCGACTTTCTCCTGCCCGCGATCGCCGCCGGGGAGCGCGTCGCCACTTACCACCACCCCGGCCTGTGGCTGGATACGGGCGATCGAGACTCCCTGGCCCGTGCAGAGCGAATACTGGCCGGCGCGCCGTCCCTCCCCGTGCTGTCGTGACCACCATTTACCACGGCACGGGGAACCTGGGATGTTTCCGGTCGCGTAGCCAAACTTTCTAATGATATGGTTAGAAAGGCGACTACTTCTGGTAAAGAGAGGGCCTCATGGACCGGCACCCGGCAATGGAGTTCTTTTTCCACTCCCACCGTGAGCTCAACGACACACTGCCGAAGGTCAGCGTGGCCTTGCAGAGGATGGAACGCACGGACGACATCGACCACGACGAGCTCATGGAGCTCATCACGGAGGTAGACGTCCTGCGAGACGAGCTGGAAGACCACTTCCGTGCCGAGGAGAACGTCCTCTTTCCCGTGCTGGTCAGGGCGCTCCCGGAGCTCGAAGGCCCGGTGACGGGGCTGATGTCGGAGCATGATGACATGCGGTACTGCATCAACGGACTGCGCCGCGCCCTGGGTCGCCTCGACTTCGATCGCCCGGCCGTCAGGGAGGCACTGAAGTACGCCGCCAACTACACGCGGAGCATGGCGGACCACAGTAGCCTGGAGGACCGCACCCTGTACCGATACGCCGCCAACCACCTTGGCGAGGAGCAGTTCCACCAGATGAACCGCGACCTCGAGCGGTCCCTCACCCGCTGACCGGTTACGACACGTTGCGGCTCGGTGGCACCACCCGCAGGCTGCGGGCCGGTCGTACCACCGGGAACTCCCGGTAGATCATCTTCGGGACGAAGTACGCGGCCCACACCAGGCATGCGACCACCCATACGCCGGCGGCCGCGGCGATTGCGGTGAAGTAGCCCTCGGGCGTGGCATCGCCGGCAAGCCGCAGGACCAGCGCGCCGGCGACACAGGCGATCACCCACGCCATCGGTCGATTTCGTGCCTCGAGGCGCATGTAGCCGCCGTGACTGAGGGTGACTCGCGCCCCCACCGTGAGGACCAGCAGGGAAAAACCGCCGATGAACACCAGGTGCAGGGCCGCCACGTGGTAGCGGCTGGTCAGCGCCGCCGCCCACACCCCGATCGCGACCAGCCACACGGAGGCCCAGAGGCCGTACGCGAAGGTGGCTCGCAGGCGGGGCGGGCGCCAGACCTGGGTGAAAGCCACCAGATTGACGCTCACCACCAGCGCCCGCAGCAGGCGTCCCGCAGACTCCGCACCGCCGTGCTCCACGAAGAAGCTGACGAACAGCGCGGCGCCGGCGATCCAGCACCACCAGGCTCGCCAGCCGGCCCAGGCAAGGGCCAGCCCCGCCCAGCCGGGCCGCGCGGGGCGCTTCTCCCCCACGCCCTCGGGCATTCCCAGGACCCGCGGGATCACGTGGCCGCCCATGCCCAGCACCACCGCCAGGCAGCTCCCCTGCCACAACAGACGCCGGCCGAGGAGCTCCAGCCCGGGCGGGCCCCCGGCACGGATCCACAGCAGGAGACCGGCGCCGGCCACCGC
>JASFUG010000280.1:0-4492 GCA_050050395.1 Nitrospirota bacterium | reverse complement strand
CACTATGTTCTTTGAGATGCCGCCGGGCCTCCGCTGTGGTCCCAGCGGTGGCCACTTCATACCCCTCCAACGCCAAAGTCTGTGCCAACATCTCCCGCATGGACCGCCGGTCCTCGACCACCAGCACATGCCGTATAGGATCCACTACACCGCCTCCAACCTCGACGACTCACTCATGGGTAGAACGGTGCGGACGGTAGTACCTCGCCCAACCTGGCTGGCGATCTCCATGCGGCCGTCGTGGGCGACGATGACCCGTTGCGCGATGCTCATTCCCAGGCCGGTACCCTCCGCTCGAGTCGTGAAAAATGGATCAAAAACATGCTCCAAGGCCTCTTCGGAAATCCCGCAACCGCGATCACTGATCACTACTTCGAAACACGCCTCTTTGCTATGCGGCGCAGCCCAAATGTCGACGCTGTCGCCGGGCGAAGACGCTTGAATGGCGTTTCGCACCAGGTTGCAGAACGCTTGGCGGAGTTGCTCCGAGTCGGCCTCAATCTGTTCGCAGGTGGACTCCGGATTTAACACCAGGTCCACCGCACCGACTTCAGCGAGGGCTCGTGTTCCGCTCACAACGTCTTCCAGCAACACCCCCAGATTGACGGCGCTCCGCCGCAATGGGCGTGGTCGCACAAAGTCGAGACACTCGCCCAAGACCGACTCTATCGCTGCCACCTCACGGAGGACTCCTTCGACGGCTTGTACCCGCTCTGATTCCCCAATCTCAGCCCGTTCGAGAAGACGGGCGTAGCCCGTCACTGCCCCCATGGCGTTGCGGCACTCGTGCGCGATGGCGGCCAGCATCTCGCCCATCGACTCCAAACGGCGCTTCAGTTCCACCTGCTCCCGTAGGCGCCGCACCTCGGTGAGATCGGAAAATAGAAGCACGGCGCCGCAAATCCCACCGGTGATGTCATGTAGCGGCGACAGCGACACGCCGAGCCACAGCCGTCTGCCATTTGGAGCCACCGCCTCGACCTCTCTGCGATTAACGGCACCATCGCCAGCAAGTACGGCAGCCACCGAGTGCTCCACCGTCGGACAATCCTGTAGGCACTTGGTGAGTGGGAGACCGACCAGGGTAAGCGGATTGACGCCGAGTATCTCGCCTGCCGGTCGGTTGGCCGTACGTACGGTGCCATACTTCGAGAGACCGACGACGCCGCTATGGATCGATCCGAGGATCAGGGCGTTGTATCGTTCCGTCTCCCGCCGCTCCGCCTCGGCGCGGTCACGCTGGCGCTGGAGAGTCTCCCGCGCAGCGTTGACTTCGCCGAGGGCGCCCTCTAATGCCACGAAGGCGAGCCTGGATTCATCACGAGGCGCGGCGTGTGCCTCTCCGTCGGCTTCCACCACGCGGCGGCGACGACGCCCTACAAGCCGCGCGACCACGAGCGCCGTCAACAGGAGCGGCGCGGCGAGGATCACATGGGGTGAAATACTTGTGTGCATGGCTCCTGGAGACAACATCCACGCGCCGCTACCAGCGCCCGAGCCCCAGGTACCACTGCATCAACGGTGTTCCACAAGCGATGCTGACCACCGCTCCGAGGGATAAGAAAGGTCCAAATGGCACGGCTGTCTTGCGTCCCTTGCCCTGAAACACCATCAGTCCAATCCCAACCACGGAACCAGCCAGCGCCCCGATGAGAATCGTCAACAACGCGAGCTTCCAGCCGAGGAGGGCGCCGATCATGGCAATCAGCTTCACGTCGCCGAGACCCATCCCTCCACGACTCAGGACGATGATCGCGAGGAATAGGGCAGCCGGGATAGCAGCGCCGAGGAGAGATTCGAGCCATGTAATGTGCCCGAGCCAGACGGCGCAGACAAATGCGATTGGAATCCCGGGGATCGAGATCCGGTCGGGGATGATCTGATGATCAAGGTCGATCACTGTGACCACCAGCAGAGTGGAAAAGAACACCCCGTAAACGGCGGCTTCGATACTCACCCCGTACCGCCAAACGATCACCCCATAGGCGACACCATTGAGCGCCTCGATAAGCGGATAGCGCCACGAGATCGGCGCCTGGCAGTCACGACACCGAGCGCGCAGGAAGAGCCATGAGATTATCGGGAGGTTGTCCCATGGCCGGATCCGCGCCCCACACGATGGACAACTCGAGGGCGGAAACACGATCGACTCCCGCCGAGGCAGTCGATAGGTGCAGACATTCAAAAAGCTGCCAATCAACAGCCCAAAAACGACAACCGCAGGAACCAACTCATGTGGAGCGAACGTCATCCACCAGTTCTCTGAATGATTTAGTCCCAACCTGGGTTTCCATTATGCGTCTTTTGATTCTGTTCGCTGATGGTGAAGACTTCGCCTCCACCTATCTTGGTGGCCGTTGCTGTAAACGTCGTGGCGGTCGGTGCCACCACATTGTATGTGTAATGAAGTTCTGAGTACTCTCCTGGCTCAAATCCGGGTAGCGCAGCGGTTGCCGCGTCCACAGCGGCCTGACTGGATGTTTCAGCAAAACCGATGTATGCGCGATTTTCCGCAAAGTATTGCTCTTCTAGCAGAGCAATCGTCGACAATGTTGCCAACGCAGACGACGCCTTGCCGCCTTCGACATATCCTTGGTAGAGAGGCGCCGCAACGGCGGCAAGGATCCCGATGATTGCCACGACGACCATCAGTTCGATGAGGCTGTAACCGTGTTGAGCCTTGATATTGTGTGATGACCGCATGGCGTTCTCCCTAGAGCTACTCACGCACAATCGTAATGAATTCACCCGGGTCTACGACGCCGTTAATATTGAAATCGCAAGCGATAGTCACAGCCGTACCGGAACCGACCAGACTCAAATTCGAGGAACTGAGGGCGACATCCCCCGCGCCCGGCGTAGCAGCGGGGGCCTCAATGAATGCAGGGCCGCCACCACCAGGACGCTCCTTTCCACTACCGTTAAGCTCTGCCACAGCATCGGTCGTCACGACGCTTCCAGCAATGTTGAACTTGCTGAGCTCGCCGATGACCAGGTGAACCGCCCGATCCATGTTTTGCACAGCGGTGGCCTTCTTTGCGCCAGTCACGTGGCCCTTATACATCGGGAGCGCTATGGACGCTAAGATCCCTATGATGGCCACGACGATCATCAGCTCGATCAGCGAGAAACCCGCGCCCACGCTGCGGCGAGATCGACGGTTCGGCTGCAGGTCGTTGGTCTGCATGGCTAACGTCACGTGACGGGAAAAGAAAGGAGGTGCTCCCCAGGGAGCACCTCCTTTCTAGAAAACACTGCCCACAACTACTCGCGAGTGACAACGACGGTTTCGCCGGTGCCCGCAGCGCCGATGGCACCGTCCATGTTCTTGTCGGCGGTGATCGTCACGAGCCCACCAACGGCGACACTCGACAGGTCGGCTACGCTGACGCCTACGTCACCCAGACTGGCGGTGCCGGCACCCGCGAGAAACGCCGGCTGGGTAGCATCACCCGGGGCCCGCTTATCGCCCTGATTCAGGTCGGCGACCACGTCGGTCGCCACGTCGGCGGCCGCGCCTGGGATGTTGAACTTCTTGAGCTCCGATGCCACCAGCCGCACGGCAGTATCCATGTTGTCGCGGGCGGTCGCCATCTTCGAGTTCTTCACATAGTTCTGGTACTGGGGAATGGCGATAGCCGCCAAGATGCCGATGATCGCCACGACGATCATGAGCTCGATCAGGGTGAAGCCGGATTCGCGGTGGAACTTCTTCATGGGGTGACTCCTTGCGTGGTGGGGCATTTGGCCCCGGGGTTGGTCGTGCCGCCACTGACTAACGGCGTTGTGTGTGCGTTTCGCGTGAGCTACAAGCACACCCTGTGCCAGCCCACACCAGAAGACTGCCGTTCTTAGTTTTCAATAGCTTCTCGTACACGGACGCATCTCTCTGTCCGTATTTCCCTCCGCTATCGACAATATTTGGCGGCAGCTTAACAATTTTTGTCGCTACAACTCAGAATTTGAGGGGGCCATTAACCAAATCATAGTCCGTACTTGCCCGCGAGATACCGGAAGGAACGAGGGGTCACCTTGAGCAGCGCTGCGGCATCCTTCTTCACCCCACCAGCGCGTTCCAGCGCCTGAGACACCAATCGTCGTTCCTGCCCTGCGATCCATGCCTCGAAATCGAGCCCATCTTCGGGGAACTCATCCAGGGCGCCATTGATTTCGGGTGGTTTCGCCACGAACTGAAGGACGTGCTCGGCTCGGAGTTCACCATCGAGGCTCAGCACCGAGGCGCGTTCTACCGCGTTCTCCAACTCGCGGATGTTCCCTGGCCAGTGGTACGTCATGCACACATCAATGAACGATGGACCCACGCGGAGGCTTCGTCCCACTGCTAGCCGCTTGAGGAAGGCCTCAATCAACATCGGAATGTCTTGCCGCCGGCCCCGCAATGGCGGTAGATGGATGGGGATCACGTTGAGCCGATAATACAGATCCTCACGAAAGCGCCCATGGTGGATCTCATCCTCCAGGTCCCGATTTG
>JASFUG010000279.1:0-4500 GCA_050050395.1 Nitrospirota bacterium | reverse complement strand
GGTGACGGACCGGCCGTGACCGCGGCAGACATCGTCGGGCCCGCCAAGGCGGCGGAGGAGGTGTTCCACGCGAGCTGCCTCACCCCGACCACGGGGACGACGATCCGCGGCCTCGCGGCACTGGAGCCACAGACCCTCGCCCTGATGCACGGGGCGTCGTTCAACGGCGATACCCGACAGGCCCTCAACGACCTGGCGGACCTGTACGACGGCTGGCTGCGGGACGCCTCCCAGAGCGCATAGCTCTCGCGCACCGGATCGCGGCGCGCGTGCGGGTGCAGAGGCCGGTCAGCTCTTCACCCGCCAGCCGCGGCGGATCACGGTGACGGTGAGGGCGAAGAGGGCGGCGGTGACGACGGCCAGGGCGAGCGCGCCGCCGGCGATGGGCGCGTCGCTGGCGTCGAGGAAGGCGTAGCGGAAGCCGTCGACCATGTAGAAGAAGGGGTTGAGCCGCACCGCGGTGCCCCAGGTGCCGGGCAGGGCGCGGGTGGAGAAGAAGATCCCGGAGAGGAACGAGCACGGCAGGATGACGAAGTTGGTGATCACCGCCAGGTGGTCGAACTTCTGGGCCCAGAGGCCGGTCAGCGCGCCGGTGAGGGCGAGGATCGCCGCGCTGATGGTCGCGAAGTACAGGGCCAGCAGCGGGTGGGCGACGGGCAGATGCACGAAGGGCAGGGCCGTGCCGTAGACGATGCCGCCCACCATCAGGGCACGGACGATGCCGGCACCCAGGTAGGCGGCGGCGATCTCCATGGCGGAGAGGGGCACGGTCAGGAGGTCGCTGAAGGTGTTCATCACCTTCGACTGGATGATGGAGGAGGAGGGGTTGGCGAAGCCGTTCTGGATGATGCTCATCATCACCAGCCCCGGGATGAGGAAGGTAAGGTAGTCGATGCCCGCGAACGGGCTGGCGCGGCCGGGGAGGGCGAGGGAGAAGACCGCCAGGTAGAGGTAGGTGGTGACCACCGGCGCCAGGATCGTCTGGCCCCACACCTTCACGAAGCGCATCACCTCCTTCACGAACAGGGTGCGGAGGCCGTAGGGGTTCGGTGGCATGGGCTAGCCGATCTGCGGAAGGATGCCCGTAGGGGAGGGGTTTATCCCCTCCCCCGGTTGGGTCGGCAATGTGTCAGTGATGGCGTGTGCGGGCGGGGGTAAACCCCGCCCCTACGTCGTGGGCGGGAGATCCCCGCGGCTGTTTGTGAGCTGGCGGAAGACGTCTTCGAGGCGCGGCTCGACGGTCTGCAGGTCTCGGACTTCGGGGAGCTGGCGGTGGATGATCGCCAGGGCCTCCGCCACGGGCTCGCGGCGGGAGACCCTGAGGCGTAGCCGGCGGCGTTGCCCGTCCCACTCCGGCGCGAACGGGGCGAGGGCCGGCGGGATCGCGGCGAGATCGGTGGCGAGCTGCACGTAGATCTCCTTGTGGGTGACCTGGTCGAGGAGCTCGGCCGTCAGGCGGTCGGCGACCAGCCGCCCACGGTCGAGGATCGCGACGTGCTCGCACAGCGACTCCGCTTCTTCCAGGTAGTGGGTGGTGAGCAGGACGGTGGTGCCCTCGGCGTGGAGTTGGCGCACCAGCGCCCAGAGCTGCTGGCGCAGCTCCACGTCGACACCGGCGGTCGGCTCGTCGAGGACCAGGACCCGTGGTCGGTGGACCAGGGCCTTGGCGATCAGGAGGCGGCGCTTCATGCCCCCGGAGAGCTGGCGGGTGTTGGAGCGCGCCTGGGCGGTGAGGGCCAGGGCGTCGAGGAGGAAGGCGATCTGCGGGCCGGGGTCGCGCACGCCGAAGTAGCCGGCGTGGATGCGCAGCGACTCCTCGACGGTGAAGAAGGGATCGAAGGCGATCTCCTGCGGGACGACGCCGAGCAGCCGCCGTGCCTGTCGATAGTCGGTGACGGTGTCATGGCCAAGGACCCGGACCGTGCCGGCGGTCTTGTTCACCACCCCGGACATGATGTTGATCAGCGTCGACTTGCCGGCGCCGTTCGGTCCCAGCAGCGCGTAGAGGCTGCCCTCCGGGACGGTAAGGTCGACGTCGCGCAGCGCCGTGGTGGCGGCGTACTCCTTGCGCAGGGCGCGGATCTCGATGGCGGGGGTGGACACGGTGCGAAGCAGTAGTCAACGACGAGTTTGGTTCGTGGGCCGGGTGAGGTTCATGCGGCGTGGGGGCGCTGGTCAACGGGGGCGACTGTTGGTAGCTTGCCGGCCCATGGAATGGATCCACGTGCTGATCGTCGTCGGGGTGATCTTCGGTCTGAGGCTGCTGCTGCCCGGTGGGGGGTGAGTACCCGCGAGTGGGGCGGTGGAGCCGCCGACGGAAGAGCGTGGCGTGCGCGCCTCGGCCCACCGGGACTAGCGTACTCGCTCGTCCGGTGGCGGGAGTGCTCGTCACCACGAGGCACGGGCGGCGAGCCGCGGGCAAGGCGCAGCCTTGGCGTGTGGCCGGTTTGACCCGGCAAAAAAACCGGTGCTAGGCTCCGCGCCCCGGCGTCGCGGGCGATTAGCTCAGCGGGAGAGCACTGCCTTCACACGGCAGGGGTCACTGGTTCGATCCCAGTATCGCCCACCATCCCCGCTCTCCTGGACGGTGGTGGCGCCGGTGGACAGGGTGTGGGCGAGGTGGGAGAGTGGCGCCATGGTCAATGCGGTGGTCTCCCGGCCGTCCTCGAGACATGGCACCGGCTGCCAGTGGTGGCCGCTGGTGCTCGTCGTGGTGATCACTGCCGCCGGTTGTGGGTACCAACTCGGCGGTGGCGGCCCCGACGTCCGCGAGCAGCGGTGGCGGGTGCCGGTGGTGCTCAACGACTCCCGTGAGCCCTTCCTTGAGGGCCGGTTTACCAACGAGCTGGTCGACGCCCTGCTACGGCGCGGGGCGCGGGTGGTGCGATCGGGGGAGGAGCGGCGCCTGCGGGTCGTGGTGGCCGACTTCGACACGGACCCCATCAGCCTGGTGAACATCGACCAGGTTTCGGAGTACCGCCTGCGCATCACCGCCGACGTGGTGGTGGAAGACGGTGCCGAGCGCACCCTCTGGAAGTCCCGTGGCATGGTCCTGACCGACGAGTTCGAGGCGTTCGACGACTCCCAACGCCAGGAGGACACCCGCCAGGCGGCCATCGACCGCGCGCTGCACCGTTTCGCCGACGACCTCATCAGCCGCCTGCTGACGGGTGCGCCGCCGCCGGCGTCCCGTGCCTCCCGGTGACGTGACACAGGAAAGCGACGTCGCTGCGCCGCCGCCATGGCCGCTCGGCGTGGGCTGGCGGTGCGCCAGCAACGGTCCGGCGCCGGGGGGTGGTGGAGCCGCCGCGGCGGGGGGGGCGGGTGCGCCCGCGAATTGTGTTGAGGAGGGGTGGCGTGGTACTCAGCGAGACCCCCGTCTGGGAACGTCATGTCCGTGACCGAGAGGAGACCCTGATGCCCCCGAAGCACCACATCTTCGTCTGCACCAATCAACGTCCCCCGGGCCATCCGCGCGGCTGTTGTGCCGAGAAGTCCGGGATGCACATCTTCTACGCCTTCCTCGAGGAGATGGGGAAGCGCATGCTGCACAACGACTGCTTCATCTCCGAGACCAAGTGCATGGGGCCGTGTCTGATGGGCACCGCCGTGGTCGTCTATCCCGATGCGGTCTGGTACTCGATCCAGAGCCCGGACGCGGCCAAGGAGATCTTCGAGTCACACATCTTGAATGGCCAGCCGGTCGACAAGTACCGCATGCCGGAGGAGGCGCTGCAGCTCATGCCCACGCCGCCGCCGGGCGGCATCTCGCTCGGTGGCCGGTAGCGGGTATGGCGATAAGGGACGGCGCAAGCGGTGATTGACCGGCGTGCCGCGCGTTCTGTAGATTGCCTGCCCTTCCGCGCCGTCGTGGCGTGGTGCCTCGTGGAGCTCAGGAGTAATCGATGTCCGTTGTGATCCGACTGTCCCGGGGTGGGGCAAAGAAGGCGGCCTACTACAAGATCGTGGTCGCCGATTCCCGCAGGTCGCGTGATGGCCGGCCCGTCGAGCAGATCGGCACCTACAACCCGATCCGCGACGAGGAGGGCGTGCGGGTCGACGTCGAGCGTGCCTCCCACTGGTTGGCACGCGGGGCGAGGCCGAGTCAGGCGGTGCGTCGCCTGTTTCGCAAGGCCGGCGTGTCGGCGGCCGGGGCTCCTACGGCAGCGAGCGGCGACGCCCCGGCGGTGGAGTAGATCGCCACGGCGGCCGCGGCCCGGTGCGCGGCCGCAGACCGGGGCGAGCGCTGCGGTGGCCGAGGAGCTGGTCAAGGTCGGCCGCATCGGGCGGCCCCACGGGCTGCACGGGCGGGTCCGGGTGCAGGTCTACTCCAGCGAAGGCGACCTTGCGCCCGGCGTCACGGTCTACCTTTCCCGGGGAGATGTTCCACCCTCCGATGCACCGCGGCGCGTGGCCTCGGTGGCGCCGGCGAAGGGCGCCTCGGTCCTCCTTGTGCTTGACGGGGTGGAGACGCCGGAGGCGGCCGCGGACCTGCGCGAC
>JASFUG010000278.1:0-4503 GCA_050050395.1 Nitrospirota bacterium | reverse complement strand
TGGCGGGTCGAGCGCAGCTACTTCGCCTCGCCGTCCCTGACAACCGGTGCAATCGATACTGCCCTGCGACGCGGCCTGGAGCAGGCGCGCGCGACACGTTTGCCGCGGGTCCATGTCCACCGACGGCTGATGGCCTTCCTTGAGGAGGTCTTGCCATCAATGCCGCCTGGCCGGCGCCTGCTGGCCCATCCCCGGGAGGACCACCGCTTGATCGCAGCCGACGTCGCGGGGCCACGGCTGCTGATCGCCATCGGCCCGGAGGGCGGCTGGATCGAGCGCGAGATGGCGACCTTCGTCGCACGCGGATTCACCGGCTTTACCCTCGGCCCGCGCATTCTGCGAACGGAGGCCGCAGTGCCCGCGATCCTCGGCTGGGTGGCGGCGCTCCGGTGTGGTCCGTGACCGGCGGCACCGCGCGCCGATGGCAGGCTCGACGCGCCTTTCCGGTGGTAACGGCTGGGCTCAGAACTCGAACGCCACCTCGTCCGGGAAGAGATAGTCGAGGTGCACCCCGAAGCGGATGGTGTTGATGCCGAAGAACTCGAAACGCAGCTCCACCCGGTCCTCGTCCTCGATGTCGGCGTGGATTTCGGCGAAGCCCATCAGGTCCATGTACAGGTGCCCAGCGGTCGGGTAGCGCAGATCCCAGAGATCGCCGTGATCGATGGTCAGGTCGCGCACGGAGATCTCGCCGTCGAAGGTGTCCCAGATCTCGATATCGGCGCCGCCATTGACGTAGATCTTGTCATCCTCGGAGTCGAAGCCGTCGAAGGTGAAGGTACCATCCACGGCGAACTGGCTCAGGCTGGGAAACCAGTCCAGCTCCACGTCGACGATCACGCGCTCGGTGGTGGTGGTGCCGAAGTGCTTGGTGGGGACGTAGTTGCCCTCCTCGTCGAGGTCGAAGATCCGCGCGCGAATGATGGCGTTATTGAACAGTCCGTCGTCCCATTCCACCCGCCACTGCTCGTCATCCTCCTCGTACACCCATTCGAAGAACGGCACGTCGACCACGCTGGCGTGGACGTCGTCGCCGTTGGCGAGGGAGAACACCTTGATCTTGTCGCGCAGGTCGTCGGCCAGGTGCACGATCGGTGCGTTGTCGACCACGGTCTCGGCGAGATCGACCGGATCGTCCGGCGCCTGGTCTTCTGCCTCGGTGGCCATAACCGAGGAGGCGGTCACCAGGCCCAACGACGCACTCGCCACCTCCCCGAGCACCGCCCGGGTCTCGGCGTCGGGAGGAGTCCGGTCCACTGCCGTTGCAACCGGTGTTGGCCGGGAGCCGTCGAGGGCCGCGATGATTTCGCCTCCTCCACCGCCGTTGCCGCCTCCACCCCCGCCACAACCCGTTGCCAACGTGGCACAAACGATCAAGGCAGACGCGAGCCCGACGGCCGCTACGTTGGTTGAAAATGTATTCATCACTCACTTCCTTGGTGAAGTTCACTGCTCCAAGTGAGTGAGCCCGTCAGGGCGGGTCAGGATTCAGGGGCGACCGGCGGACCCCGGAGGGGAGCATGCGTTGCCTGGCGACATCCCCCTCCGCAGGCTGGCCATGGCTCACTCCCTGAAGACGATCCTCTGTCCGGGCGGATCATCCCGCTTGCGGATGGGCAGGCCCTGGAACCACCGGGTGATGCGGCCCCGCCGTTGGTCCTGGCTCGGATCGGTCAGGTCGGCGACCCGGCCCAGATCAAGGAACGCCATCCCCCCGACGCCGGTGCGAGCGTGGGGGAGCCGCGAGCCCTTCAATACGCCGATGATCTGTCCGCGGCTATTGAAGACCCCGCCCCCGGAAAAGCCGAACGTCGCGCCGAAGGTGGCGTAGCCGTACGCGTCACCCGTCAGCGTCTCTGGATGGGGACCACGCTGGCGCGTGAGCTTGCCGGCCGACGCCTGGGTCGGCTCCCCCTGCGCCTGGCTATCGTGCGGGTGGCCCACCAGTAGCAGCTCGGAGGTGAAGGTGCGGCTGGGCTGCGGTATCTCGGGGATCCGCGGCAGCTTGACGGCGCTGACGTCGGTATCCTCCAGCTCGACGGCGTTTTTCCATTCGATCGCCACGAGTGCGTAGTCCAGGTCGCCACTGCCGCCGCTCTCGAGCTCGTGGACCACCTTGGCCTGGGCGGTGGTGGCCAACCTGCTGCACTTGGTCCACGACGCCTTGTTAGGGTATTGGTTGAACTCCCCGGGCGGCGCCGTTTTCGCGCTGCACTCGAAGCACATCAAGATCTCCAGGTCCCGCAGGGAGATGGTCTGCAGGGTGTGGGCTGCACACAGGACGATGGTCGGGTCGATCAGCGTCCCGCTCGCGAGGCGCTTGCCGCCGGCGATCAGCTGCACGGATGACGACGCGAGGTCGCGGACCGTGGGCTGGGGGAACTTCGTGCCAAACTTCTTCAACCCCTTGCCGTTCACATGGCAGCGACGGCCGATGCGGCAGACGGGCGTCTGGGGGACGGCCGGTTGTGGGTTGCCCATGGATTTGCCCAGTGAAGGTTCGTGTCAGCCGCTGGGAGGGGTGTTCCGCAGGTCAGCGGCGCACTCCCGATAGACGTCTCTCAGGTGCTTCTTCGTCGCCTCATCCAGCACCCCGTTGACCTCCAGGGGCGGCGTCGCGAGATGGCCGTAGTCCTCCTGGAAGCCGGCGACGCTGAGCGAGAGATCCTCTTCCTCGGGATAACCGAGGTTGTGCAATCGCTGTCTGGCCTCGGTTTCATCCTCGTCCTCCGCCACGCGCATGAACATATCGAGGCTGAAGGATAGGTCCGGCTCTTCTCCGGCCTGCGGCGGTAGCCCCCAACGGATGACACCCCGATTCGGCACCTCCACGTCCCGCACGATAATGATCCCCTCCGGGTTGGCACGGCCGGCGAGCGGGGCACCGTTGCGCACGACCAGCTCGAAGGGCGCCAGGGCGATCGACTTGCCGTCGTGGTCGTAGACCCGGATCTCGAAGGTCGCCAGGAATCGCTCGCACGGGGCATCGTCGGTGATGAGCTGGTAGAAGCGACAGGCGAAGGTGTCCCGGGTGTCGTGGAACTCCCGGCGCTCGGCCTGGAATGAACGGCGTTGCTCTGCGTCGGGGAAGAACCGTACCCGGCAGCCGGCGGTCCCCTCCTTGGCACGGGGACACGGCCAGAAGTCGGGAGTCACGCGCCGCCCGGGGGCAAAGAGGAGGATCATCACCCGCCGATTGCGGGCGTTTTCCCGATTCCGCTCGGTCTTGTCCGCGGAGGCCGCGAACGCGTCGTTCTCCCCCTTGGAGAACATCAGGATCGGATTGAACTCGCTGCACCCCTGGTAGTCGCCCTTGCCGTCCGGGTCCTGACCGCGCGCGAGGAAATGTTTCTCCTTGTCCAGCTTCAGGCGCGGTCCGCAGAGCAGGTGCATGTAGGCGAGAAACAGCGCCGCGCGCGTCTTGGGCCCGGCGATGCCGTCCACGGTCAATCCCTCCTGGGTCTGAAACGACTTCACTGCCGCGCTGGTCTGATCACCGGCCACCCCGTCGATGGGACCGGGCGAGTGACCGACCGCCTCCAGCATCCTCTGGATCGCGCCGGTCCCCCAGTTGTCGCCGCCGGACGGCCGCGAGTACAGCTCCTCCCAGAGAGCCGTATCGCGCACCAGCATCGCGTACATGGCCGTGGCTCGCCGTCCGCTGAGCCGCTTGTTGTAGTCGTCATTTCCCACCGGATCGGCGTGCCCGAAGATCGACAGGGGTGGCGGCACGGTCTCCGGCCCCGGCACCTCCAGCGAGTGCTGGTCGATCAGGTCGGCAAGGAGCGGACGCTCCCTTCCATGTGGAGCTCACAGGGCGTATTGGCCAGCGGTTGGTGCGCGACATCCAGCAGTCGCAGGCGCAACATGAGCTGGCGGCCCGTGACCCGGAAGCGGTGCCGCTGTTCGGTGGTACCCGAGTCCTCCTTGAGCTCCTTGTCCGGAATGAACACCACGTCGCCGGGGAAGAGGATGTGGGGACTCTTGCGCTTCGCCTTCAGCTCGGCATTCTGCGGATGGTCCCAGAGAATCTGGAGATCCGAAAAACCGTGGTCGTGGGCGATTCGCGCCAGGTGCTCGCCCTGCTTGACGGTGTGAAAAGGCATCGTCGTCCTCGGCAGAAGAGTAGCAAGGAGTCGCACCATCGTTGTCAAGCCGCGTTGGCGACCTCGGGATCGACACCGGTGGTCGCCGCCTGGGATGCCGCGAGGCCTGGCCCGATGCGGCGTGGTCTTGGTCGCCATCGCGGCCATCTGCGGCACGGCTGGTGCACCGTCGGCCCGATAGCCTTCCTGCTGTGTCGCTCAGAAGCCGGGCGGCGTGAGGTCGATCTCGTCGAGGGGGATGCCGGGACCGGATGGGGCGAGGCGTCCGTATGCAGCGAGGAGGGGAGGGGAGATGGGGCCGATGAGGCGCGGCACCTCCGAGAGACGCGCGCCGCGGCGGACCAGGTGGGCGAGGAAGGTGTGGCGCAGGGCGTCGCTGGTGACCTCTTCCCCGTGG
>JASFUG010000277.1:0-4504 GCA_050050395.1 Nitrospirota bacterium | reverse complement strand
GCAGCATCGGCATGTGCCAGCCCTTCACGCTCGATCTGCCGGCCCGCCTCGAGGCCGTACTCGACCCCGAGAAGAACGACCACCGGCAACACCGCGATCGTTAACAGGGCCAGCGTGAGCTTGCGTCGAATGGTCATGTCAATCGTGTGGACTGCCGTCGGTCCACGGGCCACACACCAATCAGGCTGCGCCGGAGCCCGACCCCCGAAGACATCGTCAGGGGTGTCGCCAATCGGCGATCCATCGTGACGATGGCACGGCGTGGTACCGGCCCATCGTGACATTCGGGGGTCCGGCCGTGGCTCATCGTTCGGTCACGTCTCCTGCCCGCGACGCCGCGTCACCCACTCCCGTGACCGTTAGGATACGCACCTGTGGAGACACCAACCCTGCCGGCACGTACCCGATCGCTCCCGGCACGCGCGCCACCATCAAGGCGACCGCCGAATACGACGCGAGGGCGCGGGGTGGCAGGATGCCCTGGTAGTAGAGCTTGTTCCAGTGGTCGACCACGCGCGCGTGGCCCTCCGGGAACAACCAGCGGTGGATCTGCTCCCGCAACGCCGACCCGGGTGGCCCGTTGACCGGCACCACCCGTCGGCCATCGGGCCAGTGGGCGATGCGCCGCAGAAAGATCCGCCGCAGCTGTAGCGGCGTGATCTTGTGGCCCAAGTGGTCGGGATGGACCACGATCTCGAAGGAGACACGGGGGACCGGGCCAAGCAATTCGGCCCCCATGGCAGGACCGCTCCAGGCGGTCACCAGCACGGCGGCGATCTGGAACAGCCGTGCAGCAATCCCGCGGCGTGGGAAGTGGCGTACCCGTCCGGCGCGAGACAGCCGAGGGCGCGTTGTATCACCACTCACCGTGCACCCCGATACACTGCCAACCCGCGAGCGCTCAATCAAAAGAAGGTCGCCACGGAGGCCAGGAAGGCGTTGTCGCGCCACGTCGATAGCCCGCCGCGGCGTACCTGGTACTCGGCCTTGAGGAGCAGCGGCGGCAACGGACGGTACGCGATGCCGAGGATACCGACCCGCACGGCACGGCCATAGCGGGGTCGCCGGAGCCATTCGTAACGCAGGACCGGTGTCAGCCGCTCGTCGAAGGTGTACGCGGCCTCGGCGAAGTACCCCTCGGGACTGCCCTGGCTATCGTCGCCTTCGGAGCGACTGACGATCGCCTCACCATTCAGATCGAGAGCACCCGGCCGCCAGCGAAAGTCGACACCGAAATTTTGCTGATGCCAGTCATCGTAACGATCGTCGGCATCGTCGAGAAACGAGGCACCGAGCTGCAGCCCGCCCACCGGCCGCACGGCAAGCCGGCCGCCGATGCCCTTGCGCCAGTTGGCATCCTCGGTGTCCGGTCGCTCGCCGCTGCCGTTCGACACGTGTAGGCGGTAATCGACCTCCCAGTCGCCCGGGAAGATCGTCCCCTGCAACAGGATGCCGGTGAGCGTTTCGGGAAAGACGAGCTCGGCCACCAGCGGCCGCGACGTCGTGTAGTGCAACGGGTCGGCGTGGTTCACGTTCCAGTCCCCGAAGGGGGTCAGGAACTTGCCGACGCGCACCTGCGCCCAGTCCGCCGGGTGGTAGTCGACCAGGGCACGCTCCACCTTCACCGTACCTGCGTCGCGATCGTCGCCCTCACCCGGCTCGGTAAATCGCACGCCGTGGGAGAACTCGATCTCCGCGAAGACGCTCACATGGTCGTCCAACGGGGAGTTGAAGTAGACGGCGAACTTCTCCTGGTCGAAGGTGTCCGGCTCACCCTCGACACGCCGGTACGCGACCACCGCATAGCCGCGCAGGGAGGCGCCGGACGGCTCGGCGGGCCCCGCCGCAAGCCAGGGCTGAGTCGGCGAGAGGCCCGCCGCGGCCTCCGCACCCTCGTACGATGGACGATCGGCGACCGACGCCGCCGCTCTATCTTCGGTCTCGGCGAGTCGCCGGGACAGCTCCTCGAGCCGCGCCGCCTGCTCCGCCACCTGCCGTTTCAGCGCCTCGACCTCGGCGGTGAGCGATGCCTCGTCGGCGAATGCCGGCATGCTGCACAGCAACGAGCATGAGAGGAACAACAGGAGTCGCATGGCAAGAGACGATCGCGTACTGGACACACCAGCACCCATTCTTGCCCCCGCCGCGCAGATTTCAAAGAGACCGAGGTTGCCTACGATCGCTGGACGACCTGGGCAGAGAGTCGGAGGTGGCAGTTACGGTGTCGTCAATGGCCGCCGCAACACTCCTCCTCCCACCCCTCGCGCCCCTCGTGCACCAGCCACGGCACCATGAGCAGCGCCGCTACCGGGTCGGCCCACCACCAACCGAGGGCGGCGTTCGCCCCGAGGCCGACGAGCAGGGTGAAGGAGAGGTAGGAGCAGGCGAGGGTCTCCTTGGCCTCGGCGGCCAGGGCGCGGCTTCCCACTTCCCGGGCCGCCCGGAGCTTGCCCCACGACACGAGGGGCATCAGGGTCAGGGAGACACACGCCAGCACGATCCCGACGACGCTCGTCGCCGGCACCTCCCGCCGCCACAGGGACCAGGACGCTTCCGCCGCCACGTACAAGGCAAGGGCGAAGAAGGTCGCCCCGACGAACCGGTGTACGCCGCGCTCGCGGCGCTCGATTGTCTCCTCGGCTACACCGCGCCGCTCGGCGGAGAGGTGCCACAGCAACACCCCCGCCGCGGCACATTCGATCAGGCTGTCGAGACCGAACCCCACGAGTGCGATGCTGGTCGCTCGCCCACCGGCCCACAGGGCGACGACCGCCTCGCCGACGTTGTACGCCAGCGTCACCGCCACCAGCCAGATACCCACCCGCCGCCAGTCGCGTACCACGCCTGCGGGCCGATCCGCGACCGGGGATGTAGCGTCGCTCGATTGATCCATGGGGGCCTCTCTGCCCCTACACGGGGCGTCACGGCGCGCCGGTTGACGCAGTCCACAGACATTTCCACACTTGCACATCTATCAAATCATTGAAAGAAACATGAGCGACCCTGACGAGTGCACGGTGCCTTGCTACAAGGCCACCGCTGTCGCACGCCTCAAGGAGCAGATGCCTCCGGAAGAGGAGCTGCAGCGCCTTGCCGAGCTCTTCGGCCTGCTCGCCGATCGCACGCGCCTGTGCATCATCAGTGCCCTCGCCTCCGGTGAGGAGCTTTGTGTGTGCGACGTCTCCCACGTGCTGGGTCTCTCTCTCTCCGCCACGTCGCACCAGCTCCGCAAGCTGCGCGATGCCGGCGTCGTCGCCTACCGCAACGACGGGCGCATGGCGTACTACCGCCTGCGGGACGGCTTTCTCGCAGGCCTGATGGCCCAGGGTCGGCTCCAGCTGGAACGCCCGGTCCTCTGACCGGCGCGGCGGGGCGTCGTCGGGCGACCAATGACAATGTCCGGACATGGCTGATACCCCGGTGGAGCAACGGATCGCACAGATCGCACAGGCGATGGACGCGGCGACGGCGGCGGAGAAGTGCCACTCGTGCGGATGCTTCCACGATGCGATCGCGGTCCTGGTGACCTCGGAGCTCGTCGCGCCCCTCGCCAAGCCCCTCGCCGCGGCGCGTCGGGTCGCGCGCGAACGCGAGGCCGATTGCAAGGGATGTGACACCTGCTGGCCCGCTGACGTCCTCAACGTCATGGCTGACCTCGGCCACCTGCCGGCCGGTGTCGGCTGCACGATGGTCGTGGCCGACCACCGCGACACCTGGCCGCGGCGGCCGGGGGACTACCGTGTCCTGCGCCATCCGGCCCCCGTAGCGGTATGTACTCTCCACAGCCGGCCCCTGGTCGACGCGATCGCGGCGTTGGCACCGCCGGGACTCTCGATCGTCGGTTCCCTGCAAACGGAAAACCTCGGCATCGAGCACCTGGTCGACAACGTCGTGGCAAATCCACACATCCGTTTCCTCCTGCTCTGCGGCGCCGATACCAAGACCGCGGTGGGCCACCTCCCCGGGCAGTCCCTACTCGCCCTGGCCAGCGGTGGTATCGACGGCAACGGCCGCATCCGCGGCGCGCGCGGGGTCCGTCCGGTCGTGAAAAACCTCGAAGGGCCGCTAGTCGATCACTTTCGCAAGCAGGTCGAGGTGATCGACCGGCGGGGCCTGACCTCTGAAGACCGGGTGGTCGAGATGATCCACGCGCTCGCCCGCCAGGATCCCGGCCCGGTGGTCGACGTGCCGCCCGCGCACAGAGACGCCCGCGTCATCCGGGCAGAACACCCGGTGGAACTGGTCCTCGACCCGGCGGGCTATGTCGTCATCTATCTCGACCACATCCGCCACATCCTGGTCGCGGAGCACTACCGGAGCGACGGCGCGCTGCACACGGTCGTGGAGGGAGACAGCGCCGTGGCGGTGATGGCGACGCTGCTGCGGGAGCGCCTCGTGTCTCGCCTGGATCACGCGGCGTATCTGAGCCGGGAGCTGACCCGTGCGGAGCAGGCCCTCCGCACCGTTGGTGACTACATCCAGGACCGCGCGCCGGGCGATTAGC
>JASFUG010000276.1:0-4514 GCA_050050395.1 Nitrospirota bacterium | reverse complement strand
CGCGCTGACGCCCAGGTCGATCGACTCCCCAGCCTGCACGAGGAGGAAGCCGGGACCGCCATGCTGAATCCCTGTGTCGTTGCCGAAGTCGCCGGATGCGCCGAAGATCAGATCTCGCTGCGCCTGGATGAGGGAGACGTCCTCGGGCTGTACGTTCTGGCCGTCGTAGTAGATATCGACGATGTCGCGGCCGGCCTGGATCTCGGCAGCCTTCGGTAGACCCAGGTAGAGGGCGTGGAGGTCCTGTCCGGCCCGCACCTCCACGGGCACGGGGTCTGCCGCGTGAAGAAGGGTCGTGCCGTGCTCGCTCGACCGGAAGAGCTGGTCGATGAGTGTGGGATCTTCCTGGACACCGAAAACCGCCGCGGGATCAAGGTCGGAGACATTGATCTTCGTCATCAGCGACGCCGTTCGGTTACCTAGCTTGGCGGATCTCTCGCCGTCGATGTCCCTTCCGGCGACGAGGGAGAGGTTGCCGTCCGCTGCCGGGGCCAGGGCGAGGTGGTTGCCGACGGTGATGTCGCGGTCGGCGCGTACCGCGAGATGGGGGGGCAAGAGTCGTTCGCGGTTGGTGGGGCCACCTGTGCCGTAGAAGCGAGAATCGCCGGCGATCGCGACGTCACCTGCGAGGGCAGTGAGGACCACGGCCGAGTTTGGACCATAGCCCAGGTTCCATTGGCTGGCCTGGTCGAAGCCGGAGCGCGCAATGGTCGGATTCACGACGGTGCCGAGGTCGACGTTGCCGAGGGCGGTGATTGCCACGGTGGCGTCGAATGCCTCGACGGGCGTTCCGGGCCGCTTTCGTCCAAAGTTGCCGCCCGCAAAGATCTCGGCGTCCCCTTGGTCTACGAGGAATCGGCCGTCGACGTCGCCGCCCGCCGTGATTTGCAGGTCGCCCGCTCCGAACGTCCCGGCTTGAACGTCGACCGTGGAGGCGGCGTCAAGGGTCACGCTTCCGCCGCCCATCGCGGCAATTCCCTGGGTGGGGCGGTTGCTTCCCGCGGTCTCGTAGCTTGCGGACCAAGCGCCTGTAAGGTCCAAGGTATCCCAGGCTGTCCCATTGAGAGCCCCGGTGATCGTGCCACCGGCAGCAACCGCAATGTCGCCGCCGCCTGCGTAGTCACTGTAGATGAGGAAATAGAAGTCAGGCGGCACGTCGGGTAGCGGCGTCGGCTGGCCAGTTGTACGGATCGCCCCGACGTCACTCCCCACGGCGGTCAAGAGCACGTCGCCGGCCGCGGAGACGTCGATGGCACCGGTGGCGGCCTGGATGGCACCGCCGGCAAGATACACGTCGCTCCCGGCTTCGACCTGGAGTGGCGCGTCGTAACTGCCGACCGCGTAGTTCATCTGGCGGATCATGTACGGCAGCGAGGTGCCCCCCGTGCCGATCCGGACATCGCCGCCGGCGACCAGGGTGATGGGTGCGCTCTCGCTGTAGACCACCGCGCCGTCAGCCAGGGCCAGATCCCCTGCCGCCTGTTCGACCGCGAGGAGATCGGCGGCACCAGGAGCGGCGCCGGCCACTGCGACCACCTCCCAAGAGTCCCTGCCCGACGTCCCAGGTAGGACCAACGGTTCCGTCGGATGGTCGATAATGCTCTGGTCGATATGCAGGTCACCCCCGGCGCGCAGGGTGAGCACTCCGGGCTCGTCCGCAAATCGCCAGGACGTGAGGTCGAGGGGCGCCGCGAGGGTCAAATCGCTGTCGACCGCCACCTCGATTCCTGGGAGGAGGTGGGTGGCCGGGGTGCCGCTCGCCTGTAGGGAGGCGAAGAGCGGGTCGCGCAGGGCGCGACCGTCTGCCATGAAGGCGTCGGTGTCCTCCTTCCACGTGTCCAGGTCATCAGCCACGATGCTGTACTGCGGAGGCCCGGAAGCGCCGATCGTTACGGACGTCTTCAGGTCCGCGGCGGTGTAGGTGCGGGTCCCTTCCGCGAGGATCTCGCCGGCGCCGGTGACCGTACCGCCCAGGGCCATGAGTACCCTATCGTCCGTGCGTGGCGCCCGAAGGGTCACACGCCCGGGGTTCCCGCCGGCACCAGCGGAGACGTCGATCACGCTCCCCGGATCAACGGTCAGAAGTGGGGCTTCCGGATCAAGGGCAAGCTCCCCGGCCGCGGCGCGCAGGTCCACGGTGCCGCCTGGGGCGCCGGCCCCACCCCCGGCAGCCTCAAGGCGGCCGCCTTTGGCGAGAGTCAGCTTGCCGCCGGAGGCAAGACGGATATCGCCGCCGCCGGTCGGCCCGGTCACGTCGATGGTGGACACCACGGAGAGGCTGCCGGTGTCGATGGAGAGGTCGAAGCCGGCGGCCTCGATATCGCGGCTCACCACGAGCTCGTTTTTTGCCGGCCCACCCTTACTTTCGGCCGGCTCATCGGCGGCTCGGTTGGCGGTGGCAAACCGTAGGCCCAGGGTCCCGTCGAAGCCGCCTGCGGCAAGGAGCTGGAGGAGGGGGTCGAGGGCGGCTCCATCGTCACTGGCAAGCTGGACGTCGCCGCCGTTCCCAGCCGGGCCGTGGCCGGAAAGCTCTCCGGCGACGGTTACCCCGTGTTGGGGCGCGATCAGGCTCACGCCCCCGGCCCCAGGACCTCCGTCGGCCGAGACGTCGATCGTGGAGCCGGCGTCGAGCTGGATGGTACCGGCCGGAGCCGCTAGGCGTATGGTGCCACCGCTCATGGGCACGGAGATCACGTCGCCGGTGGTAAGGGTGTGGTTGACCACCGTCCCGCGCGCCGCCAGGGTGGCGCCTTCGCGGAGAAATATCCCCTGGCCGGCGCCACTGCCGGATGCCTCCAGGGCGACGTCGCCGCCGGGTAGCTCGATCCGTCCGTGGTGCTCGATGTTGTCGCCCCGGATCGTTAGCCGCCCGCCGTACGTGGTGGCCGCCGTGGCCGGGGCCGTGGCCGGTGCGATCGTGACGTCCCCTGTCCCCGCCGCGAGGAGGAAGTCCGGAGCATCGATATCGAGGGAGCCGTCCGTGCTGTCCGTGACCGCGTTCCCGGCCGTGATGCGGGGGGCGGCGAGGACCGTGTCGACATTCGTCGTGAGGCTACCGTGGCCTTGGAAAACCATGTCGCCGCCACTTTCCAGTGATAGCGACGAGAATCCGTCGACGGACACATCCCCGCCGCCGATTCGGAGCTCGCGCCCTACCGCCACGGCCAACGTGCCGTCACCGCTCTCGCCCACGGCGGTCACCCCGTCCGTGGTGTTGCGCAGATGGATGACGTCGCCCGTCAAGTGGACGTCTGCACCGCCGGTATCGCCTCGGAGTCGCGGAGTGTCCACGGTCAGGGTCCCGAGGACGGGGATCTCCATTCCCCCTAAGAAGTCGATTTCCGATCGCCCGACCAGGTTTACTCCCGAAAGGTCCCGGAAACCCTGCCATAGGCTCTGGGTGAGATAGAGGCCGTCGGGAAGACCGGCCACGTCATCGTCGGGGAGCACGAGGATTCGGTCAGCGGCGAGGCTCAGGGAGCTGTGATCCACCTGCAAGAGTCCGAGGAGGTCGATCTGGCGGCCATCCAGGGTGATGTTGTCTGACGCATGGACGACAGCCCCATCGTCGATAGTGATGCGGCCGGTCGGTGACAGGAGGAATGCCTGCGCACCGTCGCCCTCGGCCTGGATCTCCGCACCGGCGGTCACGTGGATCTCATCGCGGGCTGCCAGGGTCACCCGGGAGAAGCCGGCAATGCCACCGCCGGCAACGGTGACCGAGCGGGTATTTTCCGTATCGCCCAGGATGATCTCGCGAAGGGATTGGCCGGCGACGCTCGCCGGGTCGAAGTTGAGCCGGCCCACCAACTCCGCCGGCACGAGGTCGCCTACCCTCGTCCCCCCGGAAACGGAGCCCGCGACAGGACCGACGGTGATCTCCTGCCCCGCGAGGGCAAGGCTGCCGCCGGCGTAGCCTGCTATGGCCGTGCCGTCGATGGTGCCGTTGACGAGGTTCGTATCCCCGGTCAACCGTATGGTGCCCGCAGCGCCGGCGACCAGCGCCTCCGGCTGAAGGAAGGTTCCCTCCTGCAAGACCTCTGCCGCGGGCCTCAAGGTGTAGGTCGTGATGCCGGGTGAACGCAGACCTGTGCCGACCTCGGTCTCGTAACCGGTGACCAGAGGATAGCCCTCGGCGGAAACCTGATTGCCACCGGGCGTGTAGTCACCACTCAATGGTTGAATCACGTAAGCGCCAGGTAGAAAGGCGAATTCCTCCGGGAGCAACGAGTAGGTGCCTGAGGGCACACCTTCCGTTCCATCGAGGTATACCGCCGGACCCGGAAAGACGGGATCTCCGCCGGGCAAGATCACCTGGCGCCCGTCGAGATCGAGTGGGTTGGCGGTCCCCGCGGTGCTGGAGAGAAACTGGTAAGTGTACAGACTACCGCCACCGGAGACATCGATGGTTGCTCCACGGTCAAACACCAGCTCGTCGGCGGCGACCGTGACAGAGCGTGCCGGTGGGCCGTCGATAGGCAACGGCGCGTTGGCTGCATTTGCCTTGTCCGGCA
>JASFUG010000275.1:0-4527 GCA_050050395.1 Nitrospirota bacterium | reverse complement strand
TCTACAACCGCCCCAACAGGTCCGGATCAGGCTTGCGTCATTGCGTTAATGGCTTCGTCATCGACTTGGGCGTGATGGCCGATCGCTATCAGTGGGGCGTATCGGAGACCCCGCGGGTTTACGATCAGCTCGCCTTCAGGAGGGCGGTCGGTAGGGCCGTGAGGCACTGGGAGGCGCGGTAGATGTCGACGGCCTCCTGGGCGTTGAGCCAGAACTCCGGCGAGGTCTTGAACGCCACGCCGAGCTTCAGCGCCATCTCGGCCGTCACCGCCGAGCGGCCGTTCACGATGCGATTCACCACCTTGACGTCGCACCCGAGGTGGTCCGCGAGCTGCTTCTGGGTCACCCCGCGGGGCAGGAGGAACTCCTCCTTCAGGATCTCTCCCAGTGCGGTCGGTGTTCTCTGTATCCCACGCATCGCCATGACGTGCTCCTGGCTCGTGATCGTCGGCGATGTCGACCTCGGCCGGCCTTCCGCCCTTGCGTTTCGCAACGTGGATACCCCTTTCCGAAGGCGATGCGTTACGCGACGTCCTGAATCTTGTTCGCGAAGTCATGCCCGGAAGTCGGCGGCGGTAGGGGCTTGCCGTCTTGGTGGTAGAGGGCGATGACTTCCTCGACGACCTGGCACAACTCGGCGAAGACCGCCTTCTCGTCGCCGCCGTGGCAGCCGCCGAGGAGCAGTCCCGGAGCGCTTCCCACGTAGCAATGGTCCTCTTCGGACCATTCAACGATCTTCGCGTAGCGGGCGCCCTCTTTCATTTCTTCGCCTCTTCAACTGCCGATCGTACGGCATTGCATTATGGCTTCGTCGTTGACTTATGTGGGACGGACGGGAGGGCACACTGGAGTCGCGTCCATGTCGTGCGCCATTCGCGTGTATTCGCCGTCAATCCTTCCCCTCCCTCACGCGGCGTTCTTGCCGACGTGCTCGCTCAGCCAGATCTTGATGAGCGACTGGTAGGGAACGTCGCGCCGGTTGGCCTCGACCTTGATTTGCTCCAGAAGCTCCACCGGAAGGCGGATGGAGATGGACTGGGTCGAGGGTTTCAGGTTGGGCAGCACGGCGCGCTTCGCCTGACTCCAATCCACATAGGCCGGCGAGTCGTGGCTCTCCCAGAAGGCGCGCTCCTCGGCCTCACTCTTGAAGCGGGGAATCGGTTTACGACGCTTGCTCATGGGGCATCGTCTCTCTTGGGCAACATCGCAGCAAGACAGGATGGACAGGCGGGCCGGTGTGTGACCGCCCCCTGACCTTGTCGCTCTCCCGTGGCAGAAGAGGGGATGTTCCCCCTGAGCCCCGCCGCTCACCCTTGCGTCTTTGCGCCTTCGCGTCTTTGCGTTGCGCAGTTCCGCGCGCCGCGTCGACGGGGATTCTACCGACCGATCTCGGCCGCGAACCCGCTGACGAACGCCGCGAGCTGCTCGCGGACCGCGTCGTCGCGCAGCTCGCCCTGCTCGTCGAACGCCTGGTGGGCGCGGGAGACGAGGAGGCGGGCGCCGGTCCAGTGGCGGACCCCCAGGACACTCAGGATGGGGAGCCACGCCTCCTGGGCGAGAAGAGTGCCGAAGCCGCCGGGGGTGGCGCCGATGATCGCGAAGGGTCGGCCGCCGAAGACGCGCGGGATGTCGGCCATCGGGCGGGATAGCCAGTCGATGGCGTTCTTGAACACGCCGGGGACGCTGTGGTTGTACTCCGGCGTGGCCATGAGCACGCCGTCGCTGGCGACGATCCGCTCCTTCAGCTCACGGACGGCCGGGGGCGCGCCTTCGCGCTGATCGAGGTCGCCATCATAGAGCGGGATGCCGTGGAGGGTGGCGACGTCGAGGTGGACAGCGTCGCCGGTGAGGGCCTGGGCCGCGCGCAACAAGGCCGTGTTGAAGGAGCCTTGGCGGAGGCTGCCGGAGATGCCGAGTATCTGGATCATGGGATTCTCCCGAGTAGGCACTGAACGCCGAGTTCCGCAACCCGGTCACAATCAACGGAGCGGAACGCCCTGCGAGTCTCTGCGACCCTGCGGTGAGCCGTTCCCGTGCGCCCTCACCCTGTCCCTCTCCCACGAAGGGCTGATCGTTACCCATATCTCCGGTCGCTGGAGACCGTGGGATCGCGGGCGGCGGGGCCGAAGGCGCGCCAGGCGAGGGTGATGTCGTCGAGGCGTTGCAGACCACGCCACAGGGTCTGGGCGCCGGGCTCACCGTCGCCCTTGCGCCCCAGAAAGCCGCCGAGGCCGGCGACGAGTCGCACGGCGGTGCGCAAGGGCGGAGGCGGTCCTTGGGCCGCCGTTGCGTCGCGGTGGACGAAGGCGACCAGCGCCTGCCACTGGGCCTCTTCAAAGTACGCCGTGCAGGGCACCTCCGGGTGCGCCCGCCCGAGGTGGGTGAGATGCAGGATCCGCCACGCCACCACCAGGTCGATGGCCAGGCAGGCGGTGAGCCGCTGGGCCGTGCCGAGCTGGCGCTCTTCGATGCGGCAGCCGCTTTTTAGGGTACGGTGGTAGACCTCGATGCCCCAGCGTCGCGTGTACCAGGCCAGCTTCTCACAGGCGCCCGCAAACGACGTCACCGGCAGCGTCGTCAAGAGCAGCCAGTCCAAGGCGGCGGTCCCGTCGGCCGGGGCGTCGAGCTCGCGGGCTTCGATCGCCCACAGCGCGAGCGGGGGCGCGTGGGCGCCCGAGCGTTTTGGGGCCTTGAGGCTCACCGGCGCGTAGCGGAGAGCCAGCCGCGCCCGTCGGGCCGCCCGGCGTCCTTGACGTGGCACGGACAGCTCCTGGAGACCCGCCACCGGCAGGCTCGCCAAGTGCTCGCGCAACGGCGCGAGCGTGGGCAACGTCCTCCGGTTGTGGCGGGCGCGGATCAAGAGCTCAGGCCCCCCTTCCTGGGAACGAGCCTGGGCAAACAGCGCATAGACGTCGGCCTCCTGGTCGGCCACGCTCACCCAGGTCACGGCGGAGGCCTGGGTCTTTGCCCGGCTCACCGCGGCCAGGCCGGTGAGCCACTTGCGGCTCTCCTTGTCCGCGAGTGCCCGGTGCTCGCGCCACGCCCGTTGGCCGTGCGCCTTCGGATCCCGCGCCCAGACCTGGACATCCAGGAGCCCCAGCGGCAGGCCCTCGGGGGTCAATGCCAGCGTGTCATGGAGCCACAGCCCGGTCGGCCCGATCGCCTGCCTGCCAATCGGCCCCAGCCCGTCGGTGCCTGGGTGGGCGGTGTAGTTGAGCGCCGTGGTGTCTTGGACGGCCAGGACCACCGGGTGAGCTGCCGCCCGGGCGAGGGTCGCGCTGATGTGAGGGGCCAGCAGGGTCTGCATGGTGGTGCGTGGATGCGCCAAGAAGCGATAGGCGGCCTTGGTCGCCGCACGGCTGCCACAGGCCTGCGGCAAGGCTGCGGTCGGCTTGGCGTAGCGGGCGCGGGCCAGGGTAAGCAACCGGTGGGTGAGGCGTCGATCGCCCAGGGCCGCGGAGCCGAGCTCGGCCTCCGCCCAGTCGGCGGACGGGCGCGGTGAGGGAGGCGGCAAGACGGTCGAAGGCGGCCGACACAACCGTTGCCGCCAGCGACGGTGGAGGGGGTAGAGATAGGTCGCCTTGGGCGAAAGCTTTGCCGTGCGCGCCCGATCTTGGCGGCCGCGGCCACGGGTCGTCCCCACCGGCTGCCAGTTGGCCGCCCGGTAACACGTGCCGGAAAACCGCTCCGGGTCCACGAAGGTCTCCAACAACACCGGCCGGATCCCGTAACGGGCCTGCCAGTCGGCCGGCAGCCGGCGCGCAGCCAGGGCCAGCACGTGGGAGGCCAGATGGGGCACCCTCACCTGGGGCGCGATCAAGAAGCGACTCTGGTTGACCACGGATCCCAGGTTCGCCCGGCGAGTCGCCTCGTCCCAGCCGATGAACCGATCCCGCGCCGCTAGCCGCCATGCCGCCGAGCTAAACGCCATGGCCCCGAGCAGCCCATGGCGCTCACTGACGATCAAGTAGCGCAGCTGGGCCCCACACAAGGGTCCGGCCCCCAGGGGGTGGTGATGGGCCATCAGCGCCGTCCACGTCTGCGCGGCGGCACTGCCCGCCTTCGCCACCAACATCAACTCCACTGGGCCCAGCGTGCCCAGCGCCCCGGTCACGGTGCTCACCACGGGCGGTGGCCGATCCCGCGCCGGGCCCGGACGGCGATCCCGCGCCGGAGGCAGGGGAACATGGCCCCGGCGGTGCAAGGTCAGCAACGCCTTGCGCGCCGCCATCTCCCGCAACCGTCCGTTCGGCGCGCGCCAGTCCAGCCATCCGCACACCTGTCGGGCTAACTGCCGCCGCGACAACGAGGGTTGCGCTTCCACCACCCCTGCGATCCGAGCCCGGATCGCCTCTGGAAAGACCTGCCCACCCACCTCCATGCCCCCCACCTTGCCCCACGCCGCCCACGGTGTCCAGCCAAAAGATGTGGGACACGGTCAGCACCGTGGGGAGAGGAGACTTGGTCCCATGAGCGCAGTGATGGATCTGTGTCCATCTGCGTTCATCTGTGCCCCCCCTTGGCGCC
>JASFUG010000274.1:0-4540 GCA_050050395.1 Nitrospirota bacterium | reverse complement strand
GAGCGGGACGCTCCATACGGTCTGATGGAGGGCGAGGAGTCCTCCCTCCACGGGGGGTGAGGCCGCCCGGACATGTGCCGGGCGGCGAGGGGGGCGCGTGGCGTCCCCCTCCATATCAGGCCGGGCTTTGCCCGCCATGACGGGCAAAGCCCGGCCTACGCGTGCACGCGGGTGACGCGGGCTCCGAGGGGTGCGAGCTTGCGCTCGATCGCCTCGTAGCCGCGGTCGATGTGGTAGACGCGCGACAGGGTGGTCTCCCCGCTGGCGACCAGGGCGGCGAGGACCAGTCCCGCGGAGGCGCGCAGGTCGGTGGCCATCACCGGCGCCCCGGAGAGCCGCTCGACCCCCTTGATCACCGCCGTCGCCCCGTCCACACGGATGGTGGCGCCCATGCGGAGCAGCTCGCCCACGTGCATGAAGCGGTTCTCGAAGACGTTCTCGCGCACCACCGACACACCGTCGGCGCCGGTCATGGCGGCCATGAACTGCGCCTGGAGGTCGGTGGGGAAGGCGGGGTAGGGGGCGGTGGTGACGTCGGTGGCGGTGAGTCGCTCCGGGCCCATCGCCACCACGTAGCCGTCCTCGGCGTGAAGCTTGAGGCCGGCACGCACCAGGTAGTCGACGGGGGTCTGGAGGTGGTCCAGGGCCTCCCTGGGGAAGCGCACCTCGCCGCCGGTCATGGCACAGGCGATGAGGAAGGTGCCGGTCTCGATGCGGTCGGCCATCACCGCGAACTCCCCGGCGCCCAGCTCGTCGACCCCCTCGATGTGTACCTTGGGCGTGCCGTCGCCCTCGATGCGGGCGCCCATGGTGCGCAGGCAATTGCACAGGTCGACCACCTCCGGCTCGCACGCGGCGTTCTCGATCACCGTCTCGCCGCGCGCCAGGGTGGCGGCCATGATCACGTTCATGGTGCCGGTGACCGTCACCAGCCCCATGGGAATCCTTGCCCCCACCAGGCGCCCGGCCCGCGCGTCGACATAGCCGTGGGAGAGGTCGATCCTCGCCCCAAGCGCCTCCATCCCCTTCAGGTGCTGATCGATGGGTCGCTCGCCGATGGCGCACCCCCCCGGCAGCGACACCCGGGCGTGGCCGTAGCGTGCGAGGAGCGGTCCCAGGGCCAGGACCGAGGCGCGCATGGTCTTGACCAGGTCGTAGGGCGCCTCCAGGCGGTAGATGCCGGAGGTGTCGATCGTGACCAGACGCGCGGTGCGGTCCCAGTCGACCCGCGCCCCCATCTCCGCCAGGAGGGTGGTCATGGTGCGGATGTCGCGCAGCTCCGGGACGTCGTGCAGTGTCGTGGAGGCGGTGGTGAGGAGCGACGCTGCGAGGCACGGCAGGGCCGCGTTCTTGGCCCCGGAGGCGTGGAACTCGCCGCGCAGGGGCGCGCCGCCTTCGATGAGGAGGGTGTCCATAGGGCAGGGGCTGGGGGGCTAGGGGAGAGGGGCTAGGGATGGTGCCGGCCTGTGGCCGGGAACCTCTCGATCGCCCCGAAGGTTCGTGGGAGGTGCCTGGAGGAGCGAGTTTGCTCGCGAACGGCTTGGGACGCCATCGGCGTTGGATCGTTGTCGTCGTAGGTCTCCTGGTCTCGAGCTCAGGGAATTGCAGCAATAGACCTCGGCGTCCTCCGCGACGCTGCGGTGAACGAGGTGTTGAGGATGGAGGAGCGGGAGGGGAGTGCTAGCTGTGGCGAACGTCGCGGGATGCGTGGGGCATGGATGCGGCCAGTAGACGATCGCGGCCGGCGTAATCGGAGTGGATGACGACATCTTGGAATACCTGTGTAGCAAGGTCGAGTACCTTTTCGCCTTGCTCCGCACCGATCTCCATTAGCAGCCGGCCACCCAGCGCGAGGTGTGCCGGGGCACCAACGAGGACTTCCCGGATCGCCGAGATCCCGTCGTCATCGGCGAACAGTGCCTCCGCCGGCTCGAAGCCGCGCACGTCGCAGGGCAGGATCTCCCGCTCCCCGACGTAGGGTGGGTTGGCGCAGATGCAGGCGAACCGCTCCGCGGCCACCGGTCCGTAGAGGTCACCGCGCCGCAGGTCGAGGACGTTGCGGCGGTCGTTGATGCGCGCCCAGCGCAGCGCCGCCAGAGAGCGCTCCACCGCGACCACGCGCACGTCCGGACGCTGGCGCGCGATCGACAGGGCGATGCAGCCGCTGCCCGCGCCGAGGTCGAGGACCTCGGCGCCCGCTGGTAGGTTCGCCAGCGCCGCCGCCACCAGCAGCTCGGTCTCGGGTCGCGGGATGAGGACCCCCGGGCCTACGCGGAAGGTCTCACCGTAAAAGTGGGCGCGACCGGTGATGTATTGCAGCGGTTCGCCGGCGGCACGACGGGCGACCCATCGCGCGAGACGCCGTTGCCGGCGGCGGGACACGCGCAGCGGCTCGACGAGGGCCGACAGCGGCAGGTCCAGGAGCTCCGACAGGAGGTACTGCGCCTCGTTGAACGGGATCTCCTGGGAGCGGCACCAGTGGCGCCACTCCCAGGGGCTCGACTCGGCCGAGTTCATCGGCGGTTGCGGGTGCCCGGTCGCGGCGCGGGTGCTGTCGGTGGGGGGAACATGGACCGCCGCCGTCATTGCGCTTCGCTGCTCGCCAGGGACTCCGCCTCGGCGTGCTGGATGAGGGGATCGAGGAGGACATCGAGGTTGCCCGCCAGCACCGATTCCAGGCTGTGCACCGTGAGGCCGATGCGGTGGTCGGTCACCCGCCCCTGGGGGAAATTGTAGGTCCGGATACGCCCGCTGCGGTCACCGGTGCCGACCTGGGACTTGCGCGCCGCGGAGCGGACGGCGTCGGCCTCGGCCTGCTGTCGCTCGTAGAGCCGTGCCCGGAGAACGCGTAACGCCTTCTCCTTGTTCTTGTGCTGCGACTTCTCGTCCTGGCAGATGACCACCGTATCGCTGGGCAGGTGGGTGAGGCGTACGGCCGAGTCGGTGGTGTTGACGCTCTGGCCGCCGGGGCCGGAGGAGCGGAACACGTCGACCTTCAGGTCCGCCGGGCCGATCTCGACCTCGACCTCCTCGGCCTCCGGCATGATCGCCACGGTGACCGCAGAGGTGTGGATACGGCCCTGGGTCTCGGTTTCCGGGACGCGCTGGACCCGGTGGGTGCCGCCCTCGAATTTCAATCGCGAATAGGCGCCGTCACCCTTCACCAGGGCGATCACCTCCTTGAAGCCGCCGATGCCGGTGACGTTGGAGTTCATGATCTCCACCTTCCAGCCGCGGGTCTCGGCGTACTTCACGTACATGCGGTAGAGGTCGGCCGCGAACAGGGCCGCTTCGTCGCCACCGGTACCCGCGCGGATCTCCAGGAAGATGTTCTTGTCGTCGTTCGGGTCACGGCGAATCAGGAGCTTCTTGAGCTGCGCCTCCAAGGCATCGACCTCGCCGCGCCGCTCGTCGAGCTCCGCCTCCGCCATCTCCCGCAGCTCCGGGTCCTGGGTCGGATCGTCGAGGATCTCCTCGGCCTCGTCGATCGCCTGGAGCACCTGGCGGTAGTGCACGGCGACCGCCGCGACCTCCGCAAGGCGCGCGTGCTCCCTGGCGAGCTGGGTGTAGGCGGCGCGGTCGGCGAGGAGCGCAGGGTCGCCGAGCTTTTCCCCCAGGTCGTGGTAGCGGGATTCGATCTTGGCTAGTTTGTTCAGCATCACGAGGTGGCGGTGTTCACGGCCGCGGCCGCGGCTGCGGGTAGAGACGATCAGCGGAAATTTGAGATGCTACGTTCGTTCCGGTGGGCATGGCGCCCATCTGTAGGGCCGGTTTCAACCGGCCGATGGCTCGTTCTCAAGAAGTTGCGGCGTCCGGCGGGCTGAAGCCCGCCCTACGTAGGGCGCGATGTCGCACGTTGACGGTGATTTCTACGGGTCCTTACGCACGATGGGACAGCCGCGTCGCGCGTGACGATACGGCCGGAGCGCCGGACTGTTCGAGCCCCCGGCCGCGTGGGGTGCCATGCGACGGACACACGTTGTCCCGAGATGGATTCCGGGATGCTGCCTGCCGTCGGCGGAGGGCGGCCGGCCGATCGTGGCAAGGCTACTTCTTGAGGCCGAAGCGCCGCTGGAACTTCTCCACCCGCCCCTCGCTGTCCACGATCTTCTGCTTGCCGGTGTAGAAGGGGTGGCAACTGGAGCAGATCTCGACGTGGGTGTTCTTGCGGGTGGAACGCGTCTCGATCACCGTCCCGCAGGTACAGGTGATGGTCGTGGGCTCGTACTCGGGGTGGATTCCTGTCTTCATCGTGTCCGGCCTTCGCTGAGAGGGAACGGACATTATAGGTCGGCAGGGCACGTCCGCAAGCGGAGGGAGGCTCGCCGCGCTCGCCCGGGGGGTGAGGGATGGGGGGTGGGGGATGAGGGGGAGGACAGCCCTTCGGGCTGGATGAGACGTCGTTGGTGACAGCGAGGGGGAGTCCGAGTGCCCGTAGGAGTCCACTTGCCCGGGAACCGATCGCGGCGCTCGGGGGAGGCGGTGAAAAGGTTCGCGGCCAAGGTCGCCCCTACGGGTGCAGGGCCGTGAGTTAAGAGCA
>JASFUG010000273.1:0-4576 GCA_050050395.1 Nitrospirota bacterium | reverse complement strand
GGGGAGGCGCTCGGCCGCCATCAGCGCGGCCTGATGGCCGGCGGCGGTGGCCTGGGACGAGAGGGAATCCATCGCCTGGGCGAGGGTGGTGCGCGGGATGTACTCCATCGAGAACGCGGCGATGCGTCGCGCCAGGTAGCGATCCAGGAGCGGCCGGTTGTCCAGGGGCTGGAAGTGGCTGATCACCGCCGCTCCTTCCGGGATGCGGTCCGCCTCTTCCGGGCTCGGGGAGACGACCTTCAGCACCACGTCGGCGCCGGCGTACAGGTCGTCGCCGCCCTCCACCACCGTCGCGCCGGCATTGCGGTACTCGTCGTCAGTGTGACAGGCGCCGGCGCCGGCTCCCGACTCCACGGTCACCTCCATGCCCATCTTCTGCAGGCGCGGCACCGCGTCCGGCACCAATGCGACCCGCTGTTCTCCGGGTGCGGTCTCTCTGGGGACGACAACCTTCATGGTCGGCAGCCTCTTTCGCGATCGGGGTCTCGAGTCGACATCGTGGCTCGTGGTGCGCCCCTTCCCTGCAACGCGCCGTGAGGTCCCGGCCGGGGAGAGGGACAGCTATGTACTTGCGACGGTTTGGTGGAGACGACGGTCCCGCGGCGGCGTGGCTGGGGGAGACAAAGATCGAGCAGGTGACCGCCCGCAGGCAAAGCGCGGCATTAAACCCGGAGGAGCCGCCGTTCGGCAAGGGGGAGGGGTCATCCGGCAGCCGGTCGTGACGGCGAAGGAAGTGTGGCCCGCCTGGTCTCTATGGCATCGTTCCGCGCTACCATGCGATGGCGGTTGGTTGGAGTGAGGGATCCGACCGTTGGACGGTCTTTGGGGGTCCAAGCGACGGGGGGCACGTGACCCTACCCAATGTTCTGACATTCCTGCGGCTGTTGGCGGCGCCGGTCGCCATCGGCTACATCATGGTCGAGCGGTGGGAGATCGCCCTCGCGCTGTTTGCCGCGTCTGCCGTCACCGATGCCCTCGATGGCTTCCTCGCACGGGTCTTGCACCAGAAGACCCGTCTCGGGGCGTTCATGGATCCCCTGGCCGACAAGAGCTTGCTGCTCGGCAGCTACGTGGCATTGACCCTGGTGGGCCGGGTGCCCGGCTGGCTCACCGCCGCCATCGTGGTCCGCGACGTGCTCATCATCGCGGCCGTCGTGATCCTCTACCGTCGCATCGGTCGCTTCACCATGACCCCCAGCCTGCCGGGCAAGGTCAGTACCTTCGTGCAGATGGTCACGGTGGCCGCCGTACTCCTGGCCGGCATCTTCCCGGAGCTGACCGTGCCCCTGCGCGGCCTCTACTACCTCACCGCCGCCATCAGCGTCGTCTCGGGCACCCACTACATCACCGTGGGGCTGAGGCTCGCGGAGGAGGGGGAGTCGCTCTCCTGAAAGGGACTTGGGGAAGATACGCGGCACGGCACGGCGTGGTGAATTTTCACCGTCTCACGGTGAGACACCCACCATCGCAATCTGCGACACGGCGATGCGGCGGCATCTCCGTAACGGAAACAGGCGTTTCCAGTTTCGACCGCGGCGGTTGCCGCTGCTAGGGATAATCGGGACGCGTCTCTCTGTCCAGATTCTTTACGGGCCAGGGTTGACCGGACCGTCGTCCATGGCGCCGATCGGGCTCAACGGGTGTGCGTAACTATTTGAAAACGCTGCGGCGTTTGTCATTGCGAGACAAAGAGTTTCATCCGTGGGCGCATAGGCACGCGAATTGCTGAACAATAATCGACCCGGCAGAAAATGCGTTCGCCGTCCGCGGGGGTGCGAGATGCCGGTCGAGAGGGAGTGCCAATTACCACGTACCGGCGTGTCCGTATTTAGCTGGTGGGCCGTGCCCGAGCGGCAGGCTCACGCCATCGGAGGGAGTGGAGATGCTTTACAAGCCCTTGGTCAGTGCTTTCGTCACCCTGTTCGCCGCTGTGCTTGTGATTTTCGGGACGGGTGTGACCGCCTCGGCGACCATGCTCTACTACCATCTGGACTACGAGTTCAGTGGGGGAGATCCTCCGCAAGGGGCGACCCCGTGGATCACGGCCATCTTTGATGATCAGGCCGACGGCTTTGGGGCCAATGGCGTGCGGTTGACCATGTTGACCACCAACCTGGTCGATAGTGAGTTCGTCGAGCAGTGGCTGTTCAACTTCTCGGGTGACGCGACTGCACTGACGTTTCACGCGATCGACGATGGCGATGCGCCACCGACCGATGTCAACACGGGGGATAACGCCTTCATGGCGGATGGCGACGGCAAATTCGATATCCAATTTGTCTTCGATACGGCCGAGGGGCCCGATCGTTTCACTGGCGGCGAGGAAGTGGTCTACGACATCGTGTATGGCAGCCCGATCTCGTATGCCAATTTCCGGCTCGAGAGCCAGATGGGCGGCGGCAATGGCGCGTATGGCAGCGCCGCGAAGATCCAGGCGATCGCCGCCGGGTACTGCGATCCGCAGACGGATCCCACCTGTGGCAGTGGCTGGATCGGTGAGACGGAGGAGGGAGGTGGTGGACCCGGGTCGATCGTTCCGGAGCCCCTTTCCGCGGCCCTCGTGGGTACAGCCCTTCTTGGTGTCGTCGCGATCCGGCGGAAGAGGGCCTAGTAGCCAGCGCAGCGTTCGATGAGTAGGACGGGCACCGAGATCCGGTGCCCGTCCTTTTTTTTCCCGCCGCGCCTTTCGCAATTTCCCTCCGAGTACGGCAGCGTCGTGGCGGTTCGAATAGCGTGAACGCGGTGAATTTTCACCACCCCTGGCGATGCCGCGGTGAGACGATCGGGGTCTCACGGTGAGAATGGGCAAAACTGGTTGAAACCATTTGGAAGTGGTCGCCTCACCCCGGCGAGGCAGCGCCGCGGTGTCGATTTCTTTGCCAGGGAACAGCGCGCCTGAGGGCCGGCGGATTGCCCATTGGTCGCCGCCTTCCTCCGGTAACTTGCGGATTTTGTGATGTTTTCCGGCCGGCTGCCTACGCCGGCGGAGTTTGCTCCCGTACCGGCATCGCTATTGCTTGAATCTTGCCCGGGGGGCGTCTCGGCCAGCCGGCCAGAGCCCCTTTCGCATCGAGATAGGATCGTCCCCAAAGTGATTTTTCTCCCGAGGTCGACGGCGCGAAGTCACGGTCCCGGAGTGGAGGGAGTCATCCGGTAGCAGGTCGAGGGCGTGGGAGGGGAGCTTGCTGCAGCGGGGCGGTGGTCCGGGGGGGCCACCGCCCCCGTCTCGCCCGATGACACGCGACGGGTTGGTCCGAGAGTTCGCGTTCGTCGCGGCGCCGACGGCGCATCACGCCGATGCGGGCCTTCCACGGCCATGCGTCGGTGGGATCGCCGTCGCGGCCTGACGTGTGCTGATCTCGACGGGCGAGGACGCCGTTGACGCGACTGGGCGCGCATCTGTGGCCCGAGTGCGGAGATGCGACCAGCAAGGGGCATGACGGCAGTCGAGACGGCCTTGCCCCACTGGGCGCCGTCCGGGCGACCATGGAGGGAGCGGCGGGTCGTGAGTGGTCGTGCGTCGTCGCGGGAAACAGTGGTCGCGATTGCGAGGTGGGGCTCTCGTGGACTGGGTTTATCGGCTGCTGGCGTCTCGATGGGATGACCGATCCGTTTGTATTTAATGGCTTTTCTGCGAGGCACGCCGTCTTCATCGTCCCGGTCGAGAAGGGTGTCGACATTTCTTACATCGAGCTAGATAGTCGTAATGTGTTGAATTTGCGAGGTTTAGTGGAGCATCCGCTCGCTGGCTCCGGTTTGAGGTGTCTATTCTTTTTTCACATTTCCACAGTTCCTAGCTGCGTGTCCGCAAAGAAACCCTTCTTGATCGCTGAGCGTATAATAATTTCTTGGTCGTAAATGTGTATAACGATTTGAAAAATAATATTTTGTGATTCGTGAGCCGGCGGTGTGTGTCACCCTCACACGCGGGCATGAAGATTGCTTCGGGGTGTCATGGGGGCGTGAAATGCGTCACACCGATTTAAAACGGACCGAACGACTCAAGAACGATCTTGCGGGGCAGCGGTTCTTCTCTCAACAACTCAGGCTAAAGACTATGAAACTGCGTAATCACACGTGTCGCGCGGTATTGCTGGGCGTGATGGCGGTGGGGATGTTCTCTGAGCCGGTGTTTGCCGTGCCGAACCAGAATCCCCTCCCCTGCAACAATAGCGACGTGACGTTCGCAGTAGACCCCAACTCACCAGTCCCTGCGGATGACTGTTACGGGTGGGACGCGACCAGTGGGTCGAACGATCCGACGGTGGAGCTGGCTGACCTGAACGCCCAAGGGGGCGCGTTTGCGTCGATCCCCAGCAACCCCTGGACCTTCCTGGCCAAGGACGAGAGCGGCGATGGCGGGATCAACATCACCGGCTCGTTTGCCGGCCTGGACTTCTCTCTTGCTGATACTCCGGGTGATCCGACCGGCGATTGGATGCTCACCTGGATTGATCCGGTACCCCAGGATCTGCCTCTGTTTCTCGATTTCGTGGTGGTGCTGAAGAGCAGCCAGGGCCGCGGTGGCTACCTCTTCGACGACGAGTTCCTAGACCTGGGATCGAGCTCCGGCAGG
>JASFUG010000272.1:0-4629 GCA_050050395.1 Nitrospirota bacterium | reverse complement strand
GCGACGACCCGTGGTGAGAAATGCGGGATATGCGTCGTCTGTCCCTCGTGCCCCCGTGCGACCCGAGTGGGTTATTCGATCTCGAACAGCCGCCGGAAATTCTCGTCGATGGCCCGCTCCACTTGCGAAACCGGCAGGTCGCGGAGCTCGGCGATGGTGTGCACCGTGGCGGGCACATTGGCCGGCTCGTTGCGGCTGCCGCGCTCGGGTGCCAGGTACGGCGCGTCGGTCTCCGTGAGCAGGCGGTCGAGGGGCAGCTCGCGCGCCATCTTCTGGAAGAGCTGATTCTTGCCCACGTTGGCGGGGATCGAGCAGTAGTAGCCAGCGTCACACACCGCACGGGCCAGCTTGAACTTGCCGCCGAAACAGTGGAAGTCGACCCGCGTCGCCCCCGCGCGTTGCAGCACGGCGAAGGTCTCGGCCTCGGCGCGGCGTGAGTGCACGACGAGGGGCCGATCGTGGCGCTTGGCAATCTCGATCAGGGCCGTGAACACCTCTTCCTGGCGCGCCATGTAGTCGGGCACCCAGTGGGCGTCGAGGCCGCACTCGCCGATCGCCGCGGCCTGGTCCGCGTGGGCATCGATGAACTCCAGCTCAGCTTCGACCTCGACCGGCTGCTGTCGCCATGGGAGCTCGTGGCCTCCGGCGAGGATCTCGTTGGCCACGGCATCCACCGGGTAGATCCCCAGGGCCGGGAGGACCTCCGGGTACGATGCCGCCAGTGCCAGCACCCGGCGGTTGTCCGGGCCGTCGGTGCCGTTGGTCACGATGCGCGTCACACCGGCGGCCCGGGCGCGACCGAGCACCTGCGGCAGATCGCCGGCGAAGCTCTCGTGGGTCAGGTGGGTATGGACGTCGACGAACGGCATGGACAGGTCAGATGGAGTCGCTGGCCGCTGGGGGCGCGTCTTCGGTGCTCATTCCGGCGCCGTGGTCGTAAACCAGCGCCCCGCCGCGTCGCGCGGTGACGCCGAGCAGGGCACAGGTTCCGAGGCCGATCGCCAGGTAGGCGGCAAGGAATAGCCGTTTCGCCGGGCGCAGGCGAACCATCAGGCGCAGGGCGAGCATGCCGGTGCCGAAGAAGTTCACCAGACCCGCGTACTCGTGGTGTGAGTCGAGGGCCGCCTTGGTGGTCTCCGCCAAGGGCTCGATCGCATGCTCTGCCACCTCCCCGGTGAAGCCGGCGGCGAAGGCCCCGGCGATGCCGAGGACGACCAGGATGAAGGTGACATCGGCCCACTGCCTGCGACCCAGGATGAGGAAGACGCCGTCGAGCAGGAATCCCACCAGGAGGAGGGCGATGGGAAAATGGACGACGATGGGATGGATCTGATGGAGGGGCACGAGAAGCCTTTAGTGATCAGCATTCAGCGGTCAGCTATCTGATCGTTGAACGCTATATGCTTTCCCCTGTCTTCTCCCAGTCCGTGAGGAACGCGGCCAGTCCCTTGTCGGTAAGGGGGTGGGCTGCGAGGCGCTGAATGACATTGAACGGGATCGTGGCCACGTCCGCGCCGAGAAGAGCGGCGGTGTGAACGTGCTCCGGGTGGCGGATGCTGGCCACCAGCACCTGGGTCGCGAACCGGTAATGGCGATAGATGGTGACGATGTCATTGATCAGGGCCATGCCGTCCTGCCCGACGTCGTCGAGGCGTCCGACGAACGGCGACACGAAGGTCGCCCCGGCCTTCGCCGCCAGCAGGGCCTGATTGGCGGAGAAGCACAGGGTGACGTTGGTCTTGACCCCCTCGCCGGTGAGAATGCGGCACGCCTTGATGCCCTCCACCGTGAGCGGCACCTTGATGGTGATGTTCGGGTGGATCGGCGTCAGCCGTCGCGCCTCGTGCACCATGCCATGGGCGTCCGTGGCGACCACCTCCGCGGAGATCGGGCCGTCGACGAGGCCGCAGATCTCCTCCAGTACCTGTCGGAATGGACGGCCGGTCTTGGCGATCAGGGAGGGATTGGTGGTGACGCCATCGAGCAGGCCCATCGACTGGGCCTCACGGATCTCGGCGACATCCGCCGTGTCGATAAAGAACTTCATGCGCGTTCCTCGGTGTGGCCACCTTTGCAGAGTAGCGACGGGCTGGCGACCAGCGTAGCAAGGGTGACACAAAAAGGCGCCGTCCCGGGATGGACGGCGCCTGAGCCTGTGGATCTCCTGCGGTCCCAGTCGCCGAGGGTGGAGTGACCCCAAGACGCCCGTGATGGCGATTTTCGCGGCTCAATAGCGACCCGCGCTCTCTTGGCGCGACATCGCGGCGCGGCGGCTACGCCCCGGGAGGAAGACCGAGAGGCCGAGCAGACCTACGGTCATGAGCAGCGCCGTCGACGCCTCGGGGACGGCCGCGGTCACCTCGGGAAAAGGCTCGGGATCAGGGGCCGGGCCCGACACGGACTCGAGACGACCGTTGACGTGGCCGGCGAAGTCGCGATTGAAGATCCCGGGGCGGTACGGCGCCGAGAGATCGAGCTGCAGGTCCATCACGCCGCCCGTGTTGGCGAACATCGCCATGAGCGAACCGTCGGTCAGCGCGAGCTGCCCGGTGAGGATCGCGCTGTCGACGCCGTTGACCCCCACGGCGCTAAGCGACTGGAGCTCGCCGGCCAGGAGCAGCGTGTCGCCTCCGCCGATCACCGAGACGTCGGGGGCTCCGGGAGCGGTGCCGAAGGTGGCCGTGGTGATGCCGTTATCGGCCGACACACCACCAAACACCGCCGCCAGGTGAAAATGGCTGCCGGCCACGACGGGCGCGGGCACCACACCCGCCGCGCCCGTGAGCGCGCCGTCGATCTGGATCCGGTCAGTCGCGGCAGTGAAGCCCAACGCCCCGTCCAGGAACAGCGTGGAGACGGCACGCGCCGGGACCGCCGTGGCGAGGAGCAGCAACACGCCGAGGATGAGGAGCCTGCGCTGCGGGTTGCGGGCGATGGTGCCGGTCTGGTTCATGGGGGACTCGCAGTGCTCGTGGGTGGTGTTCCACCCAGGGTTCAGCAAGCCCGATGCCAGGGATTAGATTTGGCGTGTAAGTCACTGAAGGATATGGATTAGTTGCGCTTAATTTTGGGGCGTATTCACCCCAATTTTGCACGTATCACGTCGCAATCCGGGACACATGTATCGAGAATCGAGGAAGTTGACGGGAACTCGCGAAATGGCGCGTAGAACATTGAGATGATTGGCATTTCTGGCGAATGCCTTCTTTCGTTGTTGTTTCATTCTGAGACGCATCCGTGGCCGGCTCGGGCACCCGCTGCTACTCGTACCGCAGTGCGTCCACCGGATCGAAGCGGGCGGCCTGCCAGGAGGGGAAGAGCGTGGCGAGGAAGGACAGGGCGACGGCCGCCGCAGTGACCAGGGCGAAGTCGGCCCATCGGATCTCCACCGGCAGGGTGGTGAAGTAGTACACGTCCCCGGGCAGCTCGATGAAGTGCCAGTGCTTCAGGACCATGCAGATCCCGACGCCGATGAGCAGCCCCAGGATCGTGCCGGAAACGCCGATCACGATGCCCTGCCACAAAAAGATGCGCCGCACGAAGCGGCGCGTCGCTCCCATCGACTGGAGGATGGCGATCTCACGTCCCTTCTCCATCACCGTCATGATCAGACCGGAGACGATGTTGAAGGCGGCGACCAGGACGATCAGGGTGAGGATGACGAACATCGTGATCTTCTCCAGCTTCAGGGCGGAGAAGAGATTGCGATTCATGTCGATCCAGTCACGTGCCCAGTAGGGGAAGCCGAGGCGGCGCTGGAGCTCGGCGGCAGTTTCCGATGCGCGGAAGAAGTCCGCCGTCTTCACGGTGATGCCGGTGACAGCCGTTCCCATCCCGAGGAAATCCTGGGCCGATGCCAGGGAGACGTAGGCGAGGCTGTTGTCGTACTCGTACATGCCGGTCTCGAAGATCCCCACCACACGGAAGATACGAATCTTCGGGATCACTCCACCCATGGGCGAGGGTTCTCCGACGGGGGAAACGACCGAGACGTCGTCCTGTAGGTAGACGCCCAGGGTACGGGCGAGCTCCCGCCCGAGGAGGATGCCGGGTCGCAGCTGGTCACCGTCCACCACCGCGGGTCGATCGGCGAGGGCGTCGACCGATCCCTCCACCATGTCGTCCGGAAGGGCGGCAACCTGGGACACGCGTCGCGGGTCGATGCCGTTGAACATGACCCCAGACACCCCACGCGGCGTGGTGAGCATGACCTGGCTGAGGATGAACGGCGATGCACCCACTACCCCGGGCGTGGCCTCCACGGTAGCGAGGACATCGTTGGTATCGGTGATGCCCCCGGGATCGTGCGACAGCACCACCACATGCGCGTTCGTGGACAGGATCTTGTCCCGCAGGTCCTCCTCGAACCCGGTCATGACCGCGATCACCGTGAGGAGCGCCGCCACCCCGAGGGCAATGCCTCCCACCGAGATCCAGGTGATCAGGGAGATGAACCGGCTCTTGCGCCGCGATCGCAGGTACCGCAGGGCGATGAATAGGTCGGGTGACATGGTAGCGATCAGCTTTCAGCTATCAGCGGTCAGCACTGTTAGTGCACAATCCGCCCGGGATCGGCTGGTACCGCCGCGGACTCGACGGACCAGGCGCAAACAATGGTGCTCAACCAAA
>JASFUG010000271.1:0-4631 GCA_050050395.1 Nitrospirota bacterium | reverse complement strand
GCACAGCTCGGGGTGATCGGCGTGGTGCCCAACCTCGGGGAGGACCATCCAGCAGCGCACGCACTTGCCGCCCTCCGCCGGCGTCACGGCGACGGCCAGCTTTCCACCCTGCTCGGGCGCGGCATCCGCCGGTGCCTGATCCATGGGCAGGACCTCCACCTGGGAGACGATCCACTGGGCCGGTAGGCTGGTCTCGTAGCCGCGCAGGAGGTCAAGCGTGTCGCCGGCCGCATACGCGGTCACCTTCGCCGTGAGGCCGCCGCCGATGGTCTTCGCCGCCCGGGCGCGCTCCAGGGCACCCTGCACCGTGGAGCGCACCTCCTGCAGGGCGTCCCATTGCGCGGCCAGCTCGTTTGCCGGGTAGAGCGGCCGGTCGAAGCGGGCGAGGTGGACCGACTCCTCGCGGCCCGCCACTACCGGCAGGTGTTCCCAGATCTCATCCGCGGTGAAGGCCAGCAGAGGCGCGATCAGGCGGGTGAGCTGCTCGGCGATGTGCCACAGGGCGGTCTGGGCCGAGCGGCGCAGGGGGCCGATGGTCGCCTCGGTGTACAGACGGTCCTTGAGGATGTCGAGGTAAAACCCGGAGAGATCGAGGATGCAGTAGTTGTAGAGCGCGTGGTAGGCGGTGTGGAACTCGTACCGGTCGTAGGCGGTCAGGACCCGCTCGCTCACCTCCGCCAGGTGGTGCAGGGCGTAGCGGTCGATCTCCTCCAGGGCGTCGACCGGCAGCTCATCCCTGACCGGATCGAAGTCGTAGAGATTGCTCAGGAGGTAGCGCGCCGTGTTGCGGATGCGCCGGTAGCCCTCGGCGAGCTGGGAGAGGATCTCGGGGGAGAGGCGGATGTCGTCGCGGAAGTCCTCGGCGGCCACCCACAGACGGAGGATCTCGGCGCCGTGCTGGTTGATGACCTCCTGGGGCGAGATGACGTTGCCTTCGGACTTGGACATCTTGCGGCCGTTGCCGTCCACCACGAAGCCGTGGGTGAGGACGGCGCGGTACGGTGTCTCCCCGCCGGCGGCCAGGGCCGCGAGCAGGGTGGAGTGGAACCAGCCGCGGTGCTGGTCGCTCCCCTCCAGGTAGAGGTCGGCGGGGTAGGAGAGGTCAGGATTGTTACGCACGACTGCTGCGTGGCTCACCCCGGAGTCGAACCACACGTCGAGGATGTCGCTCTCCGGTGCCAGCTCCTCGTGGCCGCAGGCCGGGCAGACGGTCCCGGGGTCGAGCCAGTCGGTCACCGGATGGGTGTACCACGCCTCTGCACCCTCGTGCTCCACAGCGCCGGCAACGCACTCCGCTGCATCTGCATCGACAAAGGGTTCGCCGCACCTCTTGCAGTGAAACGCGATCACTGGGACGCCCCATCGGCGCTGTCGGGAGATGCACCAGTCGGGGCGGTTCTCGACCATGCCATAGATGCGGTTGCGGCCCCAGGCCGGGATCCACTCCACCCGATCGATGGCCGCCAGGGCGCGCGTGCGCAGGGCCCCGGCCTCCATGGAGATGAACCATTGGGGGGTGGCGCGGAAGATCACCGGCTTCTTGCACCGCCAGCAGTGGGGATAGCTGTGGGCGATGTCGCTGCGGCCGAGGAGCGCCCCCTTGGCCTGGAGCATCTCGATCACCATCGGGTTGGCGGCGAAGACCTGTTGGCCCACCAGCTCCGCCCCCGCCTCGTTGGTGAAGCAGCCGTAGCCGTCCACCGGCGCAAAGGTCGGGAGGCCGTGCTCCTGGCCCACCACGTAGTCCTCCTGGCCGTGGCCCGGCGCCGTGTGGACCAGGCCGGTACCGGCCTCCAGGGTGACGTGGGTGCCGGTGAAGACCGGACAGGTGCGGCCGTTCAAGGGATGGGTGTAGGTGAGGGCGGTGAGGGTCTGACCGGCCACCGTGGCGAGCACCTCCGGCGCCTCCCAGCCCACCGCCTCCGCCACCCCCGGCAGGAGGTACTCGGCGACCACGAAGGCGGCGTCCCCCACCCGCACCGCCACGTAGTCGTGGTCCGGGTGGACCGAGGTGGCGAGGTTGGCGGGGATGGTCCACGGGGTGGTGGTCCAGACCACCAGGGAGAGGGGCAGGTCCGGGAGGTCCGAGCCCAGGCCGCGCAGGCCGGTCGTGGTCGGGAAGGCGATGTAGATGGAGGGCGAGGTGTGGTCGGCATACTCGACCTCCGCCTCGGCCAGGGCGGTGACGCAGCTCGGGCACCAGTGGACCGGCTTGCGGCCGTGGTAGACCGAGCCGGCACGGATGATCTTCGCCAGCTCACGGACGATCTGTGCCTCGTAGGGGAAGGCCATGGTCTTGTACGGCGCGTCCCAGCGGCCGAGGACCCCGTAGCGGCGGAACTCGTCGCGCTGGATGTCGATGAACCGGTCGGCGTAGTCGCGGCACGCCTGGCGGAACTCCACCAGGGAGAGGTCCCGTTTCTTGGCCCCGAGCTTCTTGTCCACCTGGAGCTCGATGGGCAGGCCGTGGCAGTCCCACCCCGGCAGGTAGATCGCCTGTTTTCCCTGCATCGTTCGGATCTTGACGATGAAATCCTTGAGGATCTTGTTCAGGGCGTGGCCCATGTGGAGATGGCCGTTGGCGTACGGTGGACCGTCGTGCAGGGTGAAGCGCGGCGAGCCGTCGCGGGCCTTCTCGATGCGGCCCGTGAGGTCGGTCTCGCTCCAGTGGCGCAGCCGCTCCGGCTCCCGCTGTACCAGGTTGCCCTTCATGGCAAAACCGGTCTTCGGGAGGTTGAGGGTGGCCTTGTAATCGGTGCCGTCGGCGGACACGGGCGCTCCGCGGGTGCAGGTTGGGGAAGTCTTCTCCGCAATAACGGAGGAGCCGCGAAGGTTCAAGCAAACCGTGGGCGCCTCGCAACCCCGGCGCGGCGACCCGGCCTACTTCTCACCACAGAGACACGGAGGGCACGGAGAGCCGGCAAGGGGTTTTCATCGCGAAGGACACGAAGGAGACGTAAGGACACGAAGTACCATCCTGCCCTTACTTGTTCGTGCCCCTCGTGGTTTCACAAAGGGCTTGTCCGTCGGTCGTCTGGGGATTCTGCGCGTTCGCAAGACGAGCACGGACACGCATCTCCGTGTCCTCTGTGTCTCTGTGGTGAAAGACTGCCTGTGTGACTGGCTCTGGCGTCGGAGGGGGTACCGTGGGCAAGCTAACGGGATGTACGGTCTTGGGACGACTGCGGCGGCGGTGCTCGCCCTGGTAGTGGCGGGGAGTCCCGCACGTGGCGACGAGGCGGCCGACACTGCCCTCGCGCCGGAGCGCGCCATCGAGGTCGAGGCGATGGTGCCGATCGTCGACGGTGACGCGGCCACCGCCCGGCAACACGCCCTGGACCGTGTCTTCGGCGACATCGTGACCATCGCCGCCGAGGCCCACACCGGCGTCGGCACCCTGGAGCAACGGCCCGCCGTGGCCCGGCGCCTGCGGCGCGATGCGACCGACTTTCTCCTCGGCTACCAGATCGTCACCGACACCTACCGTCTGGCCGCTGACGATGCGCAGGGCGAGCCGGAGCACGATGCGATGGAGGCGCTGGCCGAGCCGGCGCCCGCCCTGCCGCCAAACCACTACCTTGTGCGTGTGCGGGGATGGGTCGACGAGGGACGCCTGCGCTCCGCCCTGGGCATGGCCGACGGTGGTGGGGCCGCGGACCTCGCGGTGGTGGTGCGCGCGGTGTCGTCCGGGACCGACGGGGCGGGCGATGGCCGCCTCGCGCGGCTGCGGGAGGCGGTGGTCGCGCAGCTCGAGGGCGCGGGCTGGCGGGTGGCCGGGGATCCCGACGCGGTGGCGCGCCGTGCCCTGCACCTGGACGCGGACTGGGTAGCTGGCACGGGCCGGGTGGAGGTCAGGCTCACCGGCCGTGTGACGGCCACGGACGGCACGCTGGTCGCCGTCCTCCAGGCCTCGGGGGAGAGCCACATCGGGAACCAGTATTTTGCGTGGGCCGACGCGGAGCGGGGTGCGGCCACCGACCTTGGCAACAAGCTCTCCGCCGTGTCGCCGCCGTCGGGACGCGGCGCGAGGGAGGCGCAGTCTGGGCAGTGGGTGGACGTGACCATCGCGCCATTGTCCGGCTACCAGTGGGGTCTGGAGCTGGAGGAGGCGATCCGCGAGCAGGTCCCGGGGATCGGGGCGATCAACCGCGGCGGCTACGCCGAGGGTCGCTTCCGGTTGCAGCTGCTGTTCCGGGACCCGCTCGACACCCTGCCGGCACGACTGGAGACAGTGCGCTGGCGTGATTTCACTCTGCGGGTGGTGGCGCGGTCGCCGACCACGCTGGAGGTTCGGGTGCAGCGGTTCTGATGCGCGGGAACGTTCGGTTATCAGCTGTCAGATCACAGCCTGCAGGGACAGCTTTGCTAGCCATTTCTTTTGTTCATCGAGTCATTCCGGCGATGCTTGCAGGGGCAACCGTAAGAGCAAGTGTGCCCACGCTCGCACCGGACCGACCCGTTCGCGCGCAAGCTTGCTCCCACCAGCGATTACAACAACCATTTCAAGAAGAACCCGATCAACTCCTCTTCAACAAATCGCTGATCGCTGATCGCTGACAGCTGCCTCCCATGAAACTGCCGAGCCACAAGGCCAAGATCGTGGCCACCCTGGGGCCCGCCTCGTCGTCGCG
>JASFUG010000270.1:0-4649 GCA_050050395.1 Nitrospirota bacterium | reverse complement strand
GGATTGCGGGCGTCGGGTACCTGACGGGATAGCTTATAATCCCCTGAGTACTCAGGATTTTTACACTACCGACCGGCTGCCTGAATATCAATTTGAGACAGTTGGTCTGACATCGATTCCCCGCCACGAACGAGAGCCGTAGCAGGCTTTCCGCCTCGGCGCCGCGCGCCGTCCCGCCGCTTCCTCTCGGCCGGGATTCGAATACCGACCGTCCGGACCGGTGCGCCGGGAGACGCGGGGGCACCCCCCGGCGGAGGGAGAGGATGCGTGGATGGCCGCGGTGGAACGGGCGTCGCCGCTGGGTCGCGCGCAATCGGGGTCAGGACCCGTCAAACCACACCACCACGTCACCGAGAATCTGAGCCTGACACGACAAGCGCTCGTCATCGTCGGCGCCGTTGTCGGCGAGCAGTTCGTTCTCCTCGTCGCCCATCTCCGAGAGGTTGTCCCACCCCTCCTTGATGAGGACCTTGCAGGTACAGCATTCGCATTGCCGCGTGCAGCCGTCGGGAATCTCCAGACCCGCCTGCTCCAGCAGGCCAAGCTCCTCGGAGGCATCGATGATCGAGGTCCCCTGTGGGACGTTCCCCTCCAGGCCGCAGGGCAAAAATGTGATATGAGGCATGAATCGGGCTCCTGTTGCTTCGCTTTGCCGCAGTCTAACGGCGGGCCGAGGAGCATGCCACGACCCCGTCGTGCCCGGCGCTGACGCCTCCGGCGGTTTGAGCAACCCTCGCGCGGACCGTAGACTTGGCGCATGCGCATCACCGAGATCTTTCACTCTCTGCAAGGGGAGTCGACCTTCGCGGGCCTGCCGTGCGCCTTCGTGCGCACCACCGGCTGCAACCTGCGCTGCAGCTATTGTGATACGGCGTACGCCTTCCACGGCGGCCGCGAGATGTCGGTGGACGACGTCCTGGCCGAGGTGGCCGCCATGGGTACCGGACTGGTCGAGGTGACGGGCGGCGAGCCCCTGCTCCAGCCGGAATCCATCGACCTGATGGCCGGCCTCCTGGCACGCGGCCACACCGTGCTGCTGGAGACCGGGGGCTCCCTGTCCATCGACGCCGTGCCGGCGGGCGTGCACGTCATTCTCGACATCAAGACCCCGTCCTCTGGCGAGGCCGACGCCAACGAGTGGGGGAACATCGCCCGCCTCGACGACCGCGGCCAGATCAAGCTGGTCATCGGCGACCGGCGCGACTTCGACTGGTCCATCGAAGTGATCCGGGAGCACCGCCTGATCGACCGCTGGCCGGTCCTTCTCTCGCCGGTCCATGGCGCCGTGGCCGCCGCGGACGCGGCCGCCTGGATCCTGGCGAGTGGGCTACCGTTCCGCCTCCAGCTCCAGCTCCACAAGTACGTCTGGGACCCGGCCCGCACGGGAGTCTAAGCTGTCAGCGTTCGGCCTTCGGCATTCAAATCGTAAGCAAAGAATCGTGCTCGAAACCAATCCAAGCGGACCGGTGACGGCCGACCGCTGACCGCTGAACGCTAACCAAGGAGCCTCGATGTCCCCGAAGAGCCGCGGACCGTCCGCCGCCGTGACCGCATTCCTCGTCGTGGTGCTCACCATGGCCACGGCGCCGGGGTGCAAGTCGTCGCAGGACGCGCCGGGGGAGGCCGGCAACCCCCTCGCGGGGGACGTCGCCATCGGCGCGACCAATACGACCATCCCCGCGCCGTCCTTCTCCCTGTCCGATCTGGCCGGCAACCGAGTGGAGCTCGACCAGTTCAAGGGCAAGGTGCTGGTGATCGATTTCTGGGCGACCTGGTGCCCACCGTGCCGGGAGGCGATCCCGGAGCTGATCGCCATGAAGAAGAAGTACGGCCCCCAGGGCTTCGACATCGTCGGCATCTCCATGGACGAGAACCCGGCCCGGGTCGTCCCGCCGTTCGTCGAGCACTACGGGATCAATTATCCGGTGGTCGCAGCCAACGCCGAGGTGGCGAGCGCGTTCGGCGGCATCTACGGCCTGCCGACCACCTTCGTCGTCGATCGCCACGGCAACATCGCCCAGCGCTACATCGGCTACGTCGATGCGAAGGTGATTGCGCGCGACGTGGAGGCGTTGCTGTAGGCCAAAGGCCGCCCCCGCCGCCGACGCAGGCGCGCCCATCTTGCGGCCGAAACCGCCGTAGGGGCACGGCATGCCGTGCCCCTACCCGGGAGACCCCGCCTCCACGGCGCCCAGCTCGTCGGTGAGAAACCGGACCGCCGCGTTCATGTCTCCCGGCAGCGGGCTCTCGAAGCGCAGGGCCGCACCACTCACCGGGTGGCGAAAGCCGAGCACCGCCGCGTGCAGCATCTGGCGAGGAAACCGGTGCACCACGGTGCCCACTCGCAGGCTCCGCACGCCCCGCCCGTATAGGGAATCCCCCAGGACCGGATGGCCGATGTGGGCGAGGTGGACCCGCACCTGGTGAGTCCGACCCGTCTCCAGACGCGCCGTGACGAGGGTCGCCTCATCGCCGAACCAGCGAACCGGAGCCAGCGCCGTGCGTGCGGCCCGCGGGTGGTCGCTACGCGGCGAGATACGCTTGCGATCGCGCCGGTCACGGCCGATGGCGATGTCGACCCGCTGCGCCTCGCCGAGCGAGCCCTTGACCAGCGCCAGGTAGCGTCGCTCGATGTCATGCGCCCGCCACGCGGCCGCGAGCCCGGCGTGGGCGCGGTCACTCTTCGCCACCACCATGAGGCCGCTGGTCTCCTTGTCGAGGCGGTGAACGAGGCCGGGTCGCGCCTCCCCGCCGACCTTCGCCAGGTCGGGGCAGTGCGCGAGCAAGGCGTTGACCAGCGTTCCCCGGGCGTGGCCCGGTGCCGGATGGACGACCATGCCGGCCGCCTTGTCGAGGACCAGGAGGTCGTCGTCCTCATAGACCACGGACAGGGGAAGGGACTCGGCCTCGTGGCGCGCGGGTACAGGCGGCGGGACCCGCACCTGCACACACTGGCCGGGACTGACCCGGGAGGACGCCCGCACCGGATGGCCGTCAACGAGTACCGCGCCACTGGTGCACAAACGCCCGATCTGGCTGCGACTGAGCCCCAAGGCGGTGGCGGCCAGCCACCGGTCGACGCGTTGCGGCTGTTCCCCCGCGGGCACCGAGAACTCCGCCACGGCCGTCCCACCGGCGACGACCGCGGTATCCTGTACCTCGCCCATGGTGCCAGCGCCGTGGGTGCCGAAGAGAGAGGAACCGCTGGATTGCTGCATCTCTATGTCTTAGTTATGGTTTTTACTACGCTGGATCATCTTTTTTCGCGACCGATGCTACGTTCTCTCGCCCCATCACGACACACCCTACGCCTCCTCACCCTGTGCCTGGCGGCGTCCCTGACCCACCTGGCCTGCGTCACCCTGCCGCGATCGGAATCGGCAGCCGCGGCCCACCGCGCCACTCGCCCGTTGGGTGCGCCGTCGCCGACCGAGCTCTTCCTGATCGGCGACTACCAGAGCCGCCACGGGGATCCCAAGGCCATCGAGACCTTCAAGGGAGCCCTGCGCCTCGACCCCGCGTCACCGGATCTACTCACGGCCTTGGCCACGGCCTATCGCCGGGAGGGACAGGTGGAGATGGCACAGGTGGCGGCGCGCGACGCCCTCAAACATGACCCCGACCAGGAGGAGGCGCTGCAGATCCTGTATGAGCTGCACACCCATGCCCACGCGTACGACGAAGCCCTCCCGTATCTGAAGCACCTCTACGAGCTGGACCCGGAGAATACCCAGCGCCTGGCGCAGCTGGCCCAGCTCTACCTGGAAACCGGTCGCAGCGACGAGGCGATCGCCGTCCTGGAGGGCTATCTCGCGGATCATCCCGCGTCGGTGGTGGCGCACTTCCACCTCGGCCGGATCTATGGCGCCGTCGAGCAATTCGACAAGGCGGCCGACCACTTCCGCCGCTGCACGGAGGAACGACCGGACGTGGAGCGAGGCTGGATCAACCTGGGTGCCGCCCTGGAACAGGGCGGCGACCTCGATGGCGCGATCCAGGCATATCAAGGCGCCCTCGACCTCAATCCGTATAACCATGCGCTGTCGAAACGGGTCGCCCAGCTCCTGGTCACCACGGACAAGCTCACCGAAGCGGTCGCCGCGTACGAGAAGCTGATCGCGGACAATCCCGAGGACCTACACTCGCAGCTGCGTCTCGCCCTCCTGCTCTTCGACCAACGAGAGTTCGCACGGGCCCTCGATCGATTGCAGCGCATCCACCAACGCTGGCCACACAACGACCGGGTCGAGTTCTTCCTCGGTCTCGCCTATGAGCAGACCGAACAGCACGCCGAGGCCGTGCAACACTTCCAGGAGCTATACGCCGCCGACCCGACCAACCTGGAGGTGGCGCAACACCTGATCGCGAATCTGGAGCCCCTCGGCGACGTGGCACCGCTGATGGAGATCTTTGCCCAGGCCCGCATCGCCGCCGAGCCGATCTCCGTCGATCTCATAGTCTATCTGGGTGGCTCGCTGGTACGAATGGAGGCGCTCACCCAGGCGGAGGAAGTGTTCCAGGAGGGGGTGCGGCTCTATCCGCAGGAGGCCCGCCTGTACTTTCAACTCGGTGCCCTGTACGAGAAGATGAAGCGCTACCCGGAGGCCTACGACGCCCTGGAGCAATCCATCGAGCTCGACCCGGAGCAG
>JASFUG010000269.1:0-4676 GCA_050050395.1 Nitrospirota bacterium | reverse complement strand
GTGCAGTAGATCCAGTGCAGCCCCGGTTTGTCGGCGATGAAGGTCACGGACTTGGTCTGGAAGGGCCCCACCACGAAATTGATGCCGTAGTCGGAGATGCAGAAGCCGTGGGAGAGGTCGGGGATCTCGTCATGGTTGGTGACGATGAAGGTCACCTCGTCCCCCTCGTTGACCTCGACCTCCTGCACGCCATAGACGGGCGCGTTGGCGGTGAGGTGAACGGTGACCTTGTTGCCGTCGCGCTCGATGGCGTTCTTATGCACCGCCAGCGGGTGCTCGTCCATGTCCGCACGGTCTTTGACGTGCGGCTCGACGATGTCGCGGCGGACGATGATGCAGTCGTGGGGCTCGATATAGGACGGCTCGTCCATGAGCAGACGCATCTTGTCGCCGGAGATGTCGACGAGTTGGTCGTTCTCCGGCTTCAGCGGACCGACGTTGAGAAAGCGGTCCTTGGAGATCTTGTTGAGCGAGACGAGGAACTTGCCATCCGCCTCCTTGGTCTCGGCCATCGACGCCATGGTGTGGCCCACCTGGTAGTGGATGTCGAGGCGGTCGACCACAGCAGTCTCCCCCTCCTTGGGGTGCTTGTAGAGGTCGATGGCCTTCTGGATGTTCCACTTCACGATCTGGCTGTCGATGAACAGCGAGGTATAGGCGTTGCCGCGGCCGTCGAAGGTCGTATGGAGGGGCCCGAGACCGATCTCCGGCTCGGCGACGATGGTGTCCTTGGGTTCGATCTTGCCGGCGAAGGCATCCGCAAGCTTGTCGATGGCGACCACCGTGGCGGTCGGCGACACCTTGCCGGAGCAGACGGCGTACTTGCCGTCCGGACTGACATTCACCCCGTGGGGGTTCTTGGGAACGGGAATGTAGATGGCGTAGGGCGACCCCGGCTTACCGTCGAGCATCTTGATGCCGTCCACCACCCGGTAGTCCTTGTCCTTCAGCCCCTGCTTGATGGCATCCCAGTCGAACGCCACGAGCCAGTCGCGGTCCTTGGCGAGCATCTCGGAGATGGTCGCCCCGCCCTCCGAGTTGTAGGAGGTGGCGAAGGAGTACTTTCCGCGGTAGTCGGTGCCGGCGAGGTCGAGGTTGCAGGGCACCATCACCTGGCAGACGATCTTCATGTCGTGGGCGTCGACCACCGTGTGGACGCCGCCGTAGCTCGCGGCGTCGCGCAGATCGCCCGTGCCGTCGTTGTGCAGCGGCGTACGGAACTCGCTGTTGAGAATCACCCAGTCGGTCTGCGGGTAACGCTGAGGGAAGATGCCGTGCACCCCCTGGGAGTGGGGGATGGAGATGATCGAGTCGGTCTCCATGTAGTCCAACCGGATCCGGGCCAGGCGGTTGTTCGCCTTGTCGTTGATCCACAGGTATTGGCCGTCGTAGGTGCCGTCCTTGTACGAGGCGTGGGCGTGGTGGGTGTCGCCAACCATCAGCCCGCCCATCATCGCCTTGCTCTCGTTGGTGATCCCCCAGCCGCTGCCGGAGTCCACATTGAACACCGGGATGCGCTTGAACACGCGCATCGATGGCAGGCCGACCACCCGCACCTCGCCGGAGTGTCCGCCGCTGAAGAAGCCGTAGTAGTCGTCCAGCTCACCGGGCCTGACCTCGGTGCGCAGCTCGGTCTTCTTGGCTTCAACCAGGGTGGGGAAGAAGGTGGAGCCGGCGATCAGCACCCCGCCGACGGCGGCGATGACCAACAAGTAGAGAGCGGCCCGGCCAAGACTACGGCCTCTGCTCGATCGATCGTCAAACATGGTATGTCTCCTTGGGGTTCAGATAGGGAAACCGTCGGGTCGCGTCCGGGTTACTTTTGGGCCATCGTCGAACCACCCTTCATCAGCTCCAGGCAGTACGACACGATGTCCCAGCGCTGCTCCTCACTGAGGGACTCCTCGTAAGACGGCATCGGGGTGCCGTCGAGGCCGGTCACGAACGTGCGGTAGATGTCCTCGGCGCCGGTCCCCCCCTTGAGGGCGCCCGACGTGAAGTCGAACGGGAGGATCTTGTCCCCCCACGCGTCCTTGAGCTCGTTGGAGGACGGGCCATCGCCGCGGCCCGTGGTGCCGTGGCACTTGTCGCAGCCCACCGCGGTGAAGAGCTTCTTGCCCCGATCGACGGAGGCGGCGGTGCCGACATAGTCCGGGGCCTTACCGACCGTGATCGGCGTGCCTGGCTCCTCCTCCTGCCACCGCTTGGAAAAGGTCTTGATGTACTCCACCACCGCCTTGCGCTCCTCAAGGGAGAGGTCTTCGTGGGACGGCATGCCGGACCGGGGAATCCCCTCGGTGATGGTCTTCAACAGGTCCGCGTCGGTGGGCAGGTAGCCGGTCGGCGTGGTGCGGAATTTGAATAGCCCGGCGGTAAAGTCTCGCGGATAGGTGTAGACCACTGCGCCCTCCTTCTGAACGCGGCTGATGATCCCGACCAGTCCCTTGCCGTCGCCCCTGTCCCCGTGACAGATGACGCAGTAGCTGTCGAAGACCTCTTTCCCCAGCTCCAGGGTCTGGCGATCGGCCGCCGTCGCGCCTGCGGGCCACAGGCCCACCGACCCTGCAGCGAGAAGCGCTAGAAGGATACCTGCTGTCTTGCTCATGATTGCTGCCCTCCTCTGTGGGTGATACGCGAACGCCGCCGCCGACCTCGTCCGCGAAGCCCTCCTGTCACAGCAGCGCGGACGCCGGCCCAATTCGACGGCGGACCTATCTGAGATATGGACCTCTTTTTTCTGTGCATGAGACTCTCCGAGGAAGCTCAGCCACCAATGGAGTTGCGATCAGATTATTTAAGACATCACCCTCTTTTATTTGACCAAAAAAAACTCATTCCACCGCGTCGGCCAGTCGCCAGCCCTGACTGCGCATGGTTCTGGACAGGTCTGCCACCGAGGTGTGCTCGAACATCTCCCGCATCTGCGCCTTCACCTCCCGCCACTGGGGGTGGAGGGGGCAGGGGCGATCGTCCCCGCAGTAATCGAGACCGAGGACACACCGGTCAAAGAGCTCGCTGCCATCGATCGCCATGATCACCTCCATCAGGGTGATCGACTCCACCGGACGGGCCAACGCCACACCTCCGCGTGGACCGCGGTTCGACATCAGAATCCGTTGCTGCGTAAGGGTCTGGAGCGTCTTGGTGAGAAAGTGAAACGAGATACCCAGCGCCTCCGAAATCTCCTGGATCGGGATGAACTCCCCCGGATCCCGCGCCGCGATGTATAGCACGGCGCGCAGGGCGTAATTGCAGGACTTCGACAGAACCATTATCTCACGCGGGCGCCATTCCAGACAACCAAGTCCGAAATACCAGAAGCCAGCCCGAGTCGTCAACGGGCAGCCACAAAAAATCGCCCCACGCCCCCGCCCGCCATCACCGCGCGGTGGCCGGACAGTCGAGCTATGTTGCCAGCTCCGTGCCGGCGATGCGGTCGTAGTAGCGACCGCGATAGAGGAGTCGGGCCGGCCCATTGTCGTGAAAACCGGTCCGATCGTGGAGGACGTTGTTGCAGATCAGGCCCTGGCCCGGGGCGAGGGTCGCGCGGAAGAGGTACGGGGAGTCCGGCGACATGAGCCCTTCCAGGAAGGCGACGGCCGCGCGCACGACTTCGTCATCCCTCCACACGATGTTGCGCTTGCGAGCGGTGTAGCGCATCTGCAGGGTGGCCGTCTGCGGGTCGACCCAGAAAATGGGGCCGGTGCGGTCGGGACGCAGGACGCGCGGGTCGTCCATGTTGCCGGGGATGGTCATGACGTCGGCGGCCATCAGGGCCGCCACGTACTCCGGATGGGCGTCCCGCATCTGGATGTAGGCCATCTCGTGGTCGAGCAGGCCGCTCTCCCCACCCTCGGTCGCGGTGATGACGCAGTGGAGCAGCATGGCGCGGATCTGGCGATCGGGCCGGTTGTAGTAGCCGTCGGTATGCCAGCGGATGGGACGGTTGGAGTACGGGATGTAGCCACTGTCCTGCACCACGGTGATGGCGGTGATCCCGGCATCGTCGGCGCCCGGGTTGTGGTCCAGGTTGACCAGCCCGAACTGCGCTCCCACGCGCCGGGGGATCTCGCTGTCCGCGTTGTCGCGTGTCGCCCCCGCGTAAACCGCCATGTTCGCCCGCCGGCAGCAGCGCAGGAGCTCCGCATGCTCCGCCGCAGTGAGTTGCCGTGGGTCCCGCACCTCCACTACCAGCTCCTCGAACCGCCGCGGATAGGTCGCGAGCTTCGCGTCCCGCCACCGGCGGTAGGCGTCGCCGTTGTTCAGGTCAAACGGGCCCGGCGGCAGCGATGTGGGCCACGCCGGCTCCGCCGTGACGCCGCTCATCGCGATCCTCCCGCCACGCGGTTCCGTGCGGCCACCAGCTCCGCCGGATCGATGTTGTGCATCATCGCCGCCTGGGCGATCGACTCGGTCGCCTGTCCCGGGCAGGACGAGCAGCCGGCGCCGAGCAGCGCACCGCTCCCCGGGTGAGCCAACGATGCATAGATAAAATCGCGGGTGGTGGTGCCCATCCACCGGGGCTCCAGAAGGGTGCGCGATGACCCTCAGGATGAGGCGCCATCCGCTGCGGACCGTAATGAAGATCCGCCACGGGAGCTAAATCCCCTTGACGGATCAATTACTTACTGTCGCATTGATAGTGGGGCTCGACAAGCGGCCAACGACCCGTCGCC
>JASFUG010000268.1:0-4689 GCA_050050395.1 Nitrospirota bacterium | reverse complement strand
TCGGCGTCGAGGCCATCGGCGATGGCCACCACGTCGTCGAGCGGCTTCAGTCCGTCGCGCCGCTCGATGCCGTTGGCGGGGTCGAGCGCCGCGGCAAAGATCTCGGCGGTCTGCTCGGCCCGGCGCTTGCCGCTGTGGACGATGCGATCGACCTTCACGCCGTGACGCCGCGCCTCGGCGGCGACCTGGTGGACCTCGGCGCGCCCCTCATCCGACAGCCCGCGCTGTGGATCCTGCTCCTTGGGGAGGCTCTTGCCGTGCTGGACGAGAAACAGTGGCATCCCCTCGACCCTCCCGCCGCGGCCCGTGGCGCACCTGCCGCCGGCCGTTTCACTGGTCCGTGAGGAACCGGATGCTCCTCAGACCGACCCCCTCGAATATCAACAGCGCCTGGAACCGTCCCTTACCGCGGTCGTAGATCCATTGCTCCGTACGCACCGACGTGGCGCCCTCACCACCGGAGACCACCTCCCGCACCAGCGGATCACCACATTGCTTGATTACCGTCGCCTTGGTATCCCCCACGGTCACCCGGAACCGGCCACACCTCATGGTGTCCGCCGATGCGTCGGACGAGACGCCCACCGTCAGCCCGACGACGAGCGCCATGAGCTGGCTGGCGAGCCCCGTCACTACACCGAATGTTTGAGTAATAGACATGAACCGAGAATAACGGAAGGACCTCCACTGTGTACGGGACCGCTCCTCGCCGCCGGCGGTGACACGACAGGGCGACTCTGGCCTGCCGGTCGCCACGGGCGCCGTTGCCCACCGCCGGCTGCAAACCCCGATCGCCGATCGGTGCGACGCCTCACTCGCCCACGGCCACCGTCTCCACCGGCAGACGCAGGCTCTCCCACGCGCCACATTCGCTGCACCGCGCGGTCCACGTCGCGGCGTCCGCGGAGCATGCCGCGCAGCGATATGGCAGGGTCGCGGGATGGGGAAACGGCAGGGCGAGCTGCAGCTCCTGGAAGGACTCGTCACACTCCCCGCGACGGTACTTCACCTCGCCGAAGAGCTGGTGCAGTGCCGGGAAGCTGGTCCCGGCGTCCACCAGGTCCCGGAAGGTCTCGTACGCATTGTCGAGCATCTCCAGCCGGAAGTAGAGCTTGCCGAGGTAGAACTGCAGGTCGGCGCGCGCCGGTGCGTCCTTGATGGCGTTGAGGTAGACCGAGATCGCCGTGTCCGGGTCCTCCCGCTCCAGGAAGTAGCTCTCCAGCAGGTGGAGGAATACGGGATCGTGGGTCTGGCCGTAACCCTCACGCCACCGTGCCGCCGCTTCCTTGCCCTTGCCCTCGGCCAGCAGGAGTCGTCCCCACTCGACGTACGCCGGGGCGAAGCGCCGTTCGTTCTTGACCAGCTCGGAGAACGCCCGCTTGGCCGCATCGGCCTCGCCCGCATCACGTAGCGCAGCCGCGCGCTCGAACTGGAGACGCGCGAGGGCCAACCTGCCGCCCTTCTCCAGGTCGCGGCGGTTGATCTGCCGCTGGACCTCGATCGCTGCGTCGAACTGTCCGAGGCGAGCGAGATGGTCTCGAAGCTGAAGGAGCACGTGGTCCGCCTGGGCATCCACCTCCAGGATCCGGCGACACAGGTCGACCGCCTCCTGCCAGCGCTCCGCCGCGACGTAGTCGTCGGCCAGGGCGAGCAGGGCACGCACGTTGTCCGGCTCCACCTCCAGCGCGTGTTTGTGGTAGCCGATGGCTCGATCGAACTCCCCCCGCTCGCGGTTGAGGTTGCCGAGCTGGGTGAGGGTCGGGACGTGGCCGGCGTTGCGGTCGAGGAGCCGCTCGAACGAGCTCGTCGCCCGTTCCACGTGGCCCAGGTCGGCGGCGTCGCATCCCTTGCGGTACAGGGAGTCGTAGCGTTCCTCGCGCCGCTGCCGGCTGCGAGCGGCCACGGTGCGGAACATGGCCCCCAGCTCCGTGAAGCCCACCAGCACGAGGATGAAGAGCGCGCCCGCCAGCACGCACAACGACATCAACACCGACGTCGGCAGGGTGGCGCTGTGGCCGCTCCACAGGACGATTGTGGTGTCGTCGCGGTTGAAGATGGTGATGTAGCCGAACAGCACCGCGAGCATGCCGGCGAGGGCGATGACGATCTTGGTGAACGACATGAGGTTCCCTCCCAGGCGGATTGCGGTACGGGTGCGGCGACCTGCGGGGCGCGGCAACATCGGCAAGCTAATGATGGTACGGATGCCCCGTCAACAACGCGTGACACCGGTAGAGCTGCTCCACCAGTACGAGGCGCGCCAGCTCGTGTGGAAGAGTGAGGGGCGAGAGGGAGAGACGCTCGTCGGCACGGGCGAGGACCGCCCCGTCGAGACCGTCCGCACCGCCGATGCAAAACCACAGCCGACCGGGGACCTCCCGGCGCCACGCCGCAAGACGCCGTGCGAGGCCCTCGGTGTCGTAGGTGCTTCCCGTGGAGTCCAGGGCCACCATGCGGTCGCGCACGCCAAGGCGCGCCACCAGCCGCTGTCCCTCGGCCTCAATCGCGGACACGCCCCGCCCGCCACCCTCCTTCACCTCGACGATCTCCAGCGGCGCCGCGCCCGCCAGCCGCTTGAGGTACACCGCGGTCGCCGTCGCCAGGGAGGTGGAGCGCACCTTTCCGACGCACAGCAGGCCCCAGCGCACCTCACTCCCCCGCGGCGGCGGCCTGTGAGCCGTCATCCGGCAGCGCGCGGCGCGGCGCTTCACCCCACAGCCGTTCGAGGTCGTAGAAGTAGCGCGTGTCCCGCTCGAAGATGTGAACCACCACGTCGCCGTAGTCGAGCAGCACCCACATCCCCTCCAGCGCCCCCTCCTCACCGTACAGGGTGAACCCGGCACGCTTGAGCTGGATCTCCACCTCCTCGACGATCGCCTTCACCTGCCGGTTGGTATTCCCGGTACACAGGATGAAGACATCGGCCAGCGTCGTCAGCGCGCCGACCTCCAGCACCACGAGGTCGCTGCCCTTCTTTTCCTGACACGCCCGGCAGGCGATGGCGACGATCTGATCTGTCGGGTCGGTGTTGGGCGTCTCGGACAAGGTTGGCTGAGGCTAACGGCCGCAGGCGGAAGGGTCAATTGACGGCGCCCGCCGCGATCGGGGGCGGAGCGCCACGCCGCCGCGGCCGAGGACGTTCTACCCTACGTCGGATCTCGCGCCCGACGGTCGCTGCGACCCTTCGCCCGCCGCCGCGCTCAGCGATCGCTCGGCAGGTCGCTGCCTTCCGCGGCATCCACGTCCATCGCGTGCTGGCTGCCGTTGCCACCGGTGTAGGCGCCGCCAGACGTGAAGTCGAGCTGGGTAGCAGCGGCCTTGTCGCCGGCCGGCAGACTCCCGCGGCTCTGCTTGTTGATGTGGTAGATCTGTGAGGCCGCCATGACGTCCTTGTCGCGATCGACGCGGGCGATGCTCTCCCGGCCATCGAGAAACCCGCGCAGGTCGCCGATGATCGCGCGCAGGTCATCGTCGGCGCGGTGCATCTCCAGGACGAAACGCGGGAACTCCAGGTTGCGGCTGCCGCTCGCGGTGAAGCACGACGAGACGATGCTACTGGTCAGGACCCAAAGGGTCATGCTGGAACGCGCCACCACGTTCTCCGAACGGGTGCTGTCGTAGATGCTGGCGCCGGTGCTCACCTTGGATTCGGTGTAGGTGCCGCGACACTGGAAAAAGACCAGCAGGGACTCGAACTGCATCTCCGACCAGAAGGCATGGGCGTGGTTGGCGACGCTGTTGCCGAACAGCCACAGGATGAAAGCGGTCAGGAGGGTACCCGTGGCGGTCACCGCCAGGGGGATCGCCGCCTGGGCCTCGGTGACCCGCTCGACCGCTGACGCCTCTCCGATCAACCGGTACAGCCAGAACGCCGCGAGCACGAGCAACACGTTCGCCCCGACGGTCGCACCGGTCAGTGCCATCCGGAACGACCGCGGCACGGGCACCGCCCGGACGATGGGCTGGGTCTCCATGATCATCTCCCCCTTGAAGCTCCCCTTGTCGTCGCTCCCCTCCTCGATGAGCACGGCATCCTCGTCGTTGTAGACCCGGTTCGGCACCTCCTTGTAGCGGCGGTTGGCCATCACGATGTCTTCGAAGTTGATGAAGATCTCCTGGGGATGCACGGACTCCTGCCAGTTGTCGCGGAACTCGGCGACCTCGGTGACCGGGTTCACCTGCCGCGTGCGCATCGCGACCAGCAGCAACGCCGTGAGCGTTGCCACCCCTGCGAGGACCGTCACCAGCAGGATGTAGCCGCCGGAGGCGAACGGGACCGCGGGCAAGGCGTGGACGTTGTAGTGCACGTAGGCGAGGCCGAACGGCAGCAGCACGGCCGCGGGGATCAACACGACCAAGGTACCGATCCCGGTCACCTCCACACGCTTCTGAAGGGACCGGGCGAGCGGGTTGCGAGTCCCCCACCAGGTGGTGAAGAGGTAGAACAACAGGAGGAGCGAGAGCCAGTCGAGGACGGGCGTGTTCGCGATCGTCGTGAGGCCGGTGGTCCCGGAGAACCACGCCAGCCCGTAGCAGAGGAAGGCGAGCATGGTCTGAGCAAGGGCGCGCAACATCCGCTGCACCATGTTGCGGTACGAATACGGCAAGAACAGCAGCCGTGGCATCACCGTGTGAATCAGCCGGGAGCCACCCCCCTCAGGCTCGGCGAAGGTGACGTTCTTGCGCCCC
>JASFUG010000267.1:0-4719 GCA_050050395.1 Nitrospirota bacterium | reverse complement strand
TCCAGCCCCTGGACAACCGGCCGCTCCTGGATCGCTATCTCGCGCGGCGCATCGCCGCGTTCTCGATGGAGTACATCCCGCGCACCACCCTCGCCCAGGCGATGGATTCCCTCTCGTCCCAGGCCACCGCCGCCGGCCATCAGGCCGCGCTGATGGCGGCCGAGCGCCTCCCCAAGTTCTTCCCCATGTTGATGACCGCCGCCGGCATGATCCAACCCTCCACCGTGCTAGTGGTCGGCGCGGGCGTCGCCGGATTGCAGGCGATCGCCACCGCGAAGCGCATCGGCGGGGTCGTCGAGGTCTTCGACGTCCGCAAGGCCGCCAAGGAGGAGGCGATGAGCCTCGGCGCCACCTTCATCGAGGTGGACGAGAGCGTCGACGCCGCCACCGAGGGCGGCTACGCCAAGGAGGTGTCGGAGGAGTACAAGCAGAAGCAGGCCGCCCTGCTGCACGAGCACGCCAAGAACGCCGACGTGATCATCACCACGGCCCTGATCTTCGGCCGCCCGGCACCCAAGCTGATCACCGAGGCGATGGTGCAAGACATGAAGGAGGGCTCGGTGATCCTCGACCTGGCGGCGGAGCGCGGTGGCAACTGCGAGCTCACCGTGCCCGGCGAGGAGGTGGTACGCCACGGGGTGCGCATCCTCGGTTACACCGACATGCCGAGCCGCATCGCGGTACACGCCTCCCAGATGTACTCGAAGAACTTGCAGAACTTCCTCAAGCATCTCACCGCCGACGGCGCCTTCAAGTTCGACATGGAGGACGAGATCACCGTCGGCGCCCTGATCACCCGCGATGGCGAAATCGTCCATGAGCGCATTCGCCAGGCGGTGCAGGGCGACGCGTGATCCCCCGGCTACCCTCGGACGCACGAGCGACCCCGTAGGGCCGGTCCCCCCGGCCGTCACCAGAGACACGAACCACTGCGCCCTGGCGGGCTGCGACCCGCCCTACCCGTAAGGAGGAGTTTGACGCCATGGAACCCATTTACTGGGCAGGCCTGTACGTCTTCCTGCTGGCCTGCTTCGTCGGCTTCGACACCATCAGCAAGGTGCCCCCCATCCTGCACACGCCGCTCATGTCGGCCGCCAACGCCATCTCCGGCGTGACGATCCTCGGGGCGATCGTCGCGAGTGGACGGGGCGGGTACACCCTCGCCACGGTCCTCGGCTTCTTCGCGGTGGTGTTCGCCACCATCAACGTCGTCGGCGGCTACGCGGTGACCGACCGCATGCTGCAGATGTTCAAGAAGGAGTAGGTGGCCGCCATGATCAGCGAATACATCGACATCTTTTACATGACGGCGGCCGGCCTCTTCATCTTCGGCCTCAAGTACCTCAACCACCCCGATACGGCCCGCAAGGGCAACCTCATGTCGATGGGGGCCATGCTCATGGCCGTCATCGTCACCCTGCTGCACCACGACGTGGTCAGCTTCACCATGGTGTTCGCCGGGGTGGTCATCGGCGCGGGCGCGGGGCTGTTCTGGGCGCGGGTCGTGAAGATGACCGACATGCCGCAGATGGTCGCCGTGTTCAACGGCTTCGGCGGCATCGCGTCGGTGTTCGTCGGCCTGTCGGAGATCGCCCGCCTCACTCCCAACTTCGACAATTTCACCACCATTGTCCTGGTGCTCACCCTGCTCATCGGCGGTGTCACCTTCTCGGGCTCGATGGTCGCGTTCGCCAAGCTGCAGGGATTGATGGGCGGCAGCCCGATCCTCCTGCCCGCCCGCCACGTGGTGAACGCCGGCCTCGGCGTGCTGGTCGTGATCCTCGGTGGGCTGCTTCTCGCCTCCCCCGGTGCCTGGTTCTTCCACGTCCTGATCACCGCGATCGCCTTGGCCCTCGGCGTGCTCCTCACCATCCCGATCGGCGGCGCGGACATGCCGGTCGTGATCTCCTTGCTCAATTCCTACTCCGGGCTCGCAGTCGCGATGACCGGTCTGGTGTTGTCGGCACCGGTCCTGGTCACGGTCGGCTCCCTGGTCGGCGCCGCCGGCCTCATCCTCACCAAGATCATGTGCGACGGCATGAACCGGTCACTGGCCAACGTCTTGTTTGGCGGGTTCGGCCAGGAGTCGACGGGACCGGCGGTCCCGCCGGGGGAGATGGCGGAGGGCGAAGGACCCAATGTCTTCACCGTCGACGACGCGGTGGAGGCGATGAAGCAGGCCAAGTCCGTGATCATCGTCCCGGGCTACGGCCTCGCCGCGGCCCAGGCACAGCACGCGGTCCGGGAGATGGCCGACCTGCTGCAAAAGCGCGGCACCGACGTGAAGTATGCGATCCACCCGGTGGCGGGCCGCATGCCCGGCCACATGAACGTCCTGCTCGCGGAGGCCAACGTCCCCTACCCGCAGCTCTTCGACATGGACGACATCAACGACGACTTCGCCTCGACCGACGTGGCCGTCGTCATCGGCGCCAACGACGTGGTGAACCCCGGCGCCAAGACCAATCCTAAGTCCCCGATCTACGGCATGCCGGTGCTCAACGTCGAGGAGAGCAAGCAGGTGCTGGTCCTGAAGCGCTCCATGAACCCCGGCTTCGCCGGCATCGATAACGAGCTCTTCCTCATGGAGAACTGCGCGATGGTCTTCGGCGACGCCAAGTCCACCGTCAACGGCTTCGTGCAGGGGCTGTCGAACAACACCTAGCGAACGGCGGTCTGCAATCGGCGGCCAGCTCTCGGGACCCACCGAGCGCTGGCCGCTTTTTTCGCCGCCGGCCTCCTCGTGCGGCGGCACGACGGGCGCGTCTGCTTTGGTTAAACCAACGGTCAGATGACCGAGCGAATTTGGGTCGAGCCGGAGAAAGGGCTGCGCCGCGGCCGGGGCGCACAAAAGGTGAGCGGATGGCGCAGGTATCGTCGCTCCGGTACGCTACCCGAAACTCCCGACGGACCGCCGGATGCTGATGCCGGCCGCTTTACATGGAGACCCTGACCCAGCCCGACGCCGTCTCCGCCTACCTCGCGGACACCTCGGGCCTGCGTGACGCCCGCTGCGAAGCGGTGGTAGTGCCGGAGGCTGTGGACGAGATCAAGGAGGCGTTGGCCCTGGCGCGGTCCCGACGCAAGGCTGTCACCGTCTCCGGTGCCCACACCGCCACGACCGGCGCCGCCCTGCCGTTCGGCGGCCTCATCCTCTCGACCCGGCGGCTCACCACCATTCATCCCATCGTACCGACCGCGGCCGGCGGCCAGGTGCGAGCCGAGGCAGGGGTACAGCGCTGCGACGTGCAGGCGGCCTGCGACCCTCACCACCTCGTCTTTCCGCCGGATCCCGGGGAGGACAAGGCGACCATCGGCGGCAACCTCGCCACCCACGCCGCCGGCAAACGCGGCTTTCACTTCGGCCCCCTACGTCGCTGGGTCGACGGCCTCGTGGTGTACCTGGCCTCCGGCGAACGCCTCGACCTTCGTCGCGGTCAGTATGTGGCCGACGCCGATGCCACGCTACGCCTCACCACCGCCACCAGCCGCACCCTCTCCGTGCCCCTCCCCACCTATCGCCTGCCGCCAGTGAAGCACTCCGCCGGGTACCTCGGTGGGGCAGGGCTCGATGCCGTCGACCTCTTCATCGGCGCCGAGGGGACCCTCGGGGTGATCGCCGAGGCGGCCCTACGCCTCGCTCCGGCACCGGAGGAGACCTTCTTCGGTCTGCTATTTTTCCCCGACGAAGAGAGCAGCTGGCAGGCGGTCATCACCCTGCGTGAGCGAAGCCGCGCGACGCCCGGGCCGATCGATCGGCGCTGGGGCACGACCATTCTCGAATACTTCGACGCCGCCGCGGTCGACATCCTGCGACCGGCCCTCGGCACGCTGCCCACCGGCGCCGCAGCCTTGATGGTCGAGCAGTTCACCACCCGTGCCGACCGGGCAGAGCATCTCGACGAATGGCGGGCGGCCGCGGTCGACGTGGGGGCCCTGGACGAGACCACCGTGTGGGCGAGCACGGCGGTGGAAAAAGAGGCGCTCACGGCCCTGCGCTACCGCATCCCGACGCTGATGAACGCCACCATCGAGCGCACCGGTCTGTCCAAGGTGAGCTGCGACATGGCTGTGCCCGACGACCGTCTCCTCGACTACCTGACACAGGCGCGTACCGTGCTTCGCCGCGGCACCATCCGCACCGTCGGCTTCGGGCACATTGGCGACAACCACATCCACTACAATCAACTCCCTGAGACCGCCGCCGAGCATGCGCGGGCCAAGGAGGTCTACGACGAGCTCATCGACCTCGCCCTCGCCCTCGGTGGCACCGTCTCCGCGGAGCACGGCATCGGCAAGCTCAAGCGCCCCTACCTCGAAAAGATGTTCGGCGCCGACGGCATCGCACAGATGCGCCGCACCAAACGGGCGCTCGACCCAGATGGGCTACTGTGCCCGGGGAATCTCTTTCCGGAGCTCTAGCTTGTGTTTCTCACCACGTTCGCATTGGTGGATCGCGCTGCGGTACAGCGCCGTGCCGTAGGTGCGAATTCATCCGCACGATGCCGGAAGGGCCGGGGACACGATGTTGGCCGAATGAATTCGGCCCTACGCGTAGGCGGCATTGCCTCCCAGGGTCCGGCACGAATGGGTCATGGGTGTGGGTAGAGTCGAAGACGGGCGCGGTAGCGGTAGGTGGTGGGGAGTCGCTGTTGGCCCGCGGCTTTCGCCCGCACGCGGGTGCCTCAGTCCACGCCATGGCTCCGTTTCCCGTCTCCG
>JASFUG010000266.1:0-4781 GCA_050050395.1 Nitrospirota bacterium | reverse complement strand
ACGCCGGGGTCGAGACGACGGTGGTGAAGGTCCCGGCCAACTACCCCCCCGTCCCCAGCAAGGCGCGAACCCTGTCGGGGATGGGTACCCCTGACATCCTCGGGACCTACGGCACCTTCTCCTATTACACCGACCAGCCTCCCGAAGGGCGGGAAGCGGTGACCGGGGGCGTGGTGATCGAGAGCCACCTGCGCGACCGCCATCTTCACGCACGGATCGAGGGGCCGCCGAACCCCTTCCTCGCCGGTGAGCCCACCACCGGCGTGACGTTCGACGTGGAGGTGGACCCGCTGCGGCCGGTGGCGACCATTTCCCTCCAGGGCCACACCTTCACCCTCCAGGAGGGGCAGTGGTCGGACTGGATCGACGTCGCATTCGCCACCCTGCCGATTCTCCCGGACGTCGGAGGAATCTGCCGCTTCTACCTCCGGGAGGTGCGGCCCCACTTCCGGCTCTACGTGACCCCGGTCAACCTCGATCCGGCGCATCCGGCGATGCCGATCTCCACACCGGCGCACTATGCCGAGGAGCTGAGCGAGGCCCTCGGTGGGTTTTACACCCAGGGCATGCCGGGGGACACCAAGGCCCTGGAGGCCCGGGTCTTCGACAACGCCGACTACCTGAAGCAGTCGGACCTGATCATGGACGAGCGCATCGCCCTGCTGCGCCACGAGCTGGCGACCTTCGAGCGTGGGCTGCTGTTCGTCTACTTCGGCACCCTCGATCAGAACTGCCACATGTTCTGGCGCACCATGGATGCTGGCCACCCGGCCCGTGAAGAGGGCGATGCCGCATACGCGGACGCCATCCGGGAGATCTACCGCCAGATGGACGCGGTGGTGGGTGAGGCGCTGGCGGCCATCCGACCCGGCGACACCCTGCTGGTGATGTCCGACCACGGTTTCGCCCCGTGGTATCGCGCCGTGCACCTCAACACCTGGCTACGCGACCAGGGCTACCTCCGCCTTCTGCCCGGCCACGACGGCTCCGGCCCCTACCTCCAGGACGTCGACTGGCAACGCACCCGCGCCTACGCCCTCGGTATCAACGGCCTCTACCTCAACCTGCGCGGGCGCGAGGGACAAGGCATCGTCGCCCCCGGCGACGAGCGCGACGCGCTCCTGGGCGAGCTCGAGGAGAAGCTGCTCGCGCTGAAAGACCCGCTGACGGGGCAGGCGGCCGTGAAGGAGGTGTACGTTACGTCCAAGCTCTTCCAGCACGGCCACGAAGAGGTCCAGCCGGACATCATTGTCGGGTACGCCCGCGGCTATCGCGGCTCCAACGAATCGGCCCTGGGCAAGCTCCCGGACGAGGAGTTTGCCGACAACCGCGACCGCTGGAGCGGCGACCACTGCATGGCAGCCTCGGAGGTCCCCGGCGTGGTCCTGTGCAACCGGGCGATCACCCACCCTGCCCCCGACCTGAAGGACCTGGCCCCCACCGTGCTGGCGGAGTTCCACGTCCCCCGGCCGGCGGTGATGAAGGGCCGACCGATCTACTCGGTGACGGAGCCAACATCGCATGATGCGAGGTGAGGGACGCGTGGTACAGTGTGACGCGGGCGCGCCGCGACCGGGCGACCCGCGGCCGCCATTGTTGCCATGCAGGAGACAGGAGGCATCCGATGAACGCTCCCGAGGTCATGGAAAAGCTGCTCGCCGCGAAGAAGAGGAAGGGGCTGACCTTCGCCGACCTGGAGAAGGTCGTCGGCCGCGACGAGGTGTGGATCGCCGCCCTGGTCTATCGCCAGGCGAGCGCCTCGCAGGAGGAGGCGACGAAGCTCGCCACCGCTCTGGATCTCGGCTCGGACGTCGCCGATGCGCTCACCGAGTGCCCCATCAAGGGGCTCGGGCCGACCGTACCGACCGACCCGCTGATCTATCGCTTCTACGAGATCCTGCAGGTCTACGGCATGCCCGTGAAGGCGGTGATCCACGAGAAGTTCGGCGACGGGATCATGAGCGCCATCGACTTCACCATGGACGTGGACAAGGAGACCGATCCGAAGGGCGACCGCGTCCGCATCACTATGTCGGGGAAGTTTCTGCCGTACAAAAAGTGGTAGCGCCTGCGGAGGCGGCGGTCTCTGCGGGACGGCGCGGTGGGCAGGCCGGCCGTCGCTGCCGGCCCTGCCCGCACGAGCACGGCGGCTATCCGTCGAGCTCCGCGGCGAGCTCCTCCAGGAGATCGGCACGGCGCCTGAGGACCGCTTCGCGCACCTCGGAATAGGGGACCCCCACTGTCTGGAAGAGGGCCGGGAGATCGATGTCCAGGCCGTGGAAGGCGTCGGCGAGCCCTTCCAGCCGGTCGGGCAGCTCGGTGAGAAAACGGCGCCGCTCCGCCTCCGGCAACGCCGCCAGCTCCTGGCGCAGCCGGCCGAGGCCGAAGGCCACGTGGTCTACCTCGTCTTCCAGGGGGATGCGCAGGGACTCGCGGGTGCCGGGATCGGCGACCGGGACGATCTCCTGTACCGCCTCGCCACCCAGGGCCTCCACCCCGAGGTAGAGGTCGGCGAGGAAGTCACGCCAGGACAGGTCACGGAAGTGGGCGCGCATCGCCTCCTCGGCGGCGGCGGCGACGACCGGCGCCGGATCGGTGCCGAACTCCTCCAACCAGGCGCGCTGGATGGAGACGTGGCGCTGCTCCTCGCCCACCTGCTTGGCGAGGCCGAGCTTGGCCGCCTCGTCCGGGGCGCCGGCGATGCGCTCGGCGCACACCTCCATGATCAGGTGGTCGACCTGGGTGTAGAGGGCGAGGAGCTGCCCCATGGCGGTACGGTACTCCTCGGAATCGTTCGAGTGACGGCTGTTCATGGCACAATCCTCCTTGGGGTGGGGACGCCCGAGCTGGTGTAGGGGCGTCGGAATTTACTGCGGCTGGCGGCGCGTATCCCCGGGGAACGCAGGAGGCGCCACAGGGGGCCGGCGACCCCGAGGGCGCGAAACAGACGCTGACTGGCCGGCAGCAGGGGCGGTACCAGACCAGGCAGGACCCAGTTGCCCGTCTCCACCGCCTGCCGGCGCAGGTAGGCCGGCAACAACTCCGCCACGGCCGGCTCGACGAAGAAGGTCGGGGTGAGGCCGGCTGTGCCGGAGGGGAGGCGGCCCGCGGCCGCCAGCTGGCGGGTGATCGGGGTGCCGGGGTAGAGACGCACCCCGACCATGGCCACCACCGCCGTGGGGTGCATCAGCCGCAGGGCGGCGCAGGTGGCACGCACGCTGGCCCCGCTCTCGCCCGGAGCGCCGAAGATCACCGTATGGCAGACCCGCAGACCGGCCTCCAGGCAGTGGTCATTGGCGGCATGGACCGCGGCGCCGTCGAACGACTTGCCAAGGCGGCCGAGCTGGCCGTCGTCCACCGCGTCGCTGCCGAGCTCCACGCCCTCGCAACCGGCCCGGGCCATGAGCCGCGCCTGCTCGCGGCCGAGACCCACCGGCGTCGCATAACAGCTCCAGCGCAGCCGCCGGCCGCGGCGCAGGATCTCCTCGCAGATCCCCTCCAGGTGGCCGGGCGGGCTGTTGAGGATCGAGTCGACGAAGAACAGCGGGTGGGGGCCGAAGTCGCGCAGCAGCCCGTCGATCTCGTCCACCACGTCACCCGCAGGCCGTGGCCGGAAACGATCGCCTTCAAGCAAGGGATAGGTGCAGTACTCGCAGCGGAAGACGCAGCCGCGCTTGGTCTGGAGATTGCCCGTGCCGCCGCGCCGCACGTAGCGCCGGTAGTCGAACCGGGTACGGGCGGGCCGCGGCCCGTCCCACCAGGCGCGCGGGCGGGAGAGTTCGTGGACCGGCGGCGCCGAGAGGCCGACACCCGGCGCCACCACCCCGGGAAGGGCGCTGGGTTCGCGGCCCGCCGCCAGGGCCGCGAGCAAGGCGACGAAGGTCTCCTCCCCCTCGCCGGCGATCCCCCAGTCGCCCCCCAGGGCCTGCAGGTAGGCATGGGGCAGGATCGAGAAGGCAGAGCCTCCCAGGACCACCGGCGCCGCCGTCACGGCGCGGATGGTCTTCACCACGCGCCGGTGGGACTCCAGGTAATCGACGGTGAGGGGATAGGCGGCGTTGTCCACGTTGCGGATCGACACCCCGACTACGTCGGGGGCGAACGCCGCCACCCGCGTGCGCAGGTGGCGGAAGGGATGGCGGGCGAAGCACAGGTCGGCCACCACGACCTCGTGGCCCGCCGCGATGGCCGCGGCGGCGACGTAGGCGAGGCCGAGGGGAAAGATCGGATCGGGGATCCGCTCCCGGTTGGCCGAGACGAGGAGGACGCGCATCGTCGCGGCCCCTACGGCGCGGTGCGCACCACAAGCTCGCCCACCATGCCGTGGTCGCGGTGGCTCTTGAAGAACAGCAGCTTCTTGTTGCAGACGAAGGGAAAGCGGCCGGTCGCCGACGGAGTGAAGCGCACTACCTTCTCCTTGTGCCCCCCCACGTCGACGTCGACGTGGAGCCCCGATTCGGCGGCATCGAGGGTGAGGTTGTGGGGAGTGAGGCGGTCGTCATTGATCAGGGTCAGCTCCACCGGCTCACCGACCACCACCTCGATAATGGCCGGGTGGAACGCGTAGTCTCCGAGGTGCACGGTGCGCTGCTGAACCCCTTCCGCACCAGTGGCCCGCGCAAGGGCTAGAAGAATGACCAACGCCGACCCGATGACACGCCGCACCATGGGCACCTCCGGAGCACTGCACCGACGACGAGAACACCTGAACTGTACCTTAATTATAATGAGGTCTGTCGTCTTCTGATCGGCGCGGAGCCATCGGTCACGATCGTGTGTCA
>JASFUG010000265.1:0-4797 GCA_050050395.1 Nitrospirota bacterium | reverse complement strand
TCGTCACCACCCTCGCGCGCGCCTGCCCACCGATCTTGTTGAGCGCCAGGACCTGCTGGTGGAAGTGGTCCACCATGATCTCGGCCTTGAGGCGGATCGCGTGGTCGTGGCCCTCGACGTAGCGGCGCAGCTTCTTCTGGGCGCGGCTGGCGTCGAACTCCGGGTCGCTCTCGACCGTCTTGACCAGCTTGTAGAAGCTCGCCACCGGTGTGTAGCTGCGCAGCACATCGAGGATGAACCCCTCCTGGATCGCCTGCTTCATCGTGTAGCTGTGGAACGGTCGGTGACGGACCTTGCCATCGGCCTGCGGCTCCGGCTCGCCGAAGATCTCCAGCGTCTTGTTCTTGGGGGTGGCCGTGAAGGCGAAGTAGCTGGCGTTCGGCAGGAGCTTCTTTGCCTCCATGAGCCGGTTGATCTGGTCCTCGGGGGTCTCGTCCTCCTCCTCCGCGCCAGCCGTCCCGAGGGCGATCGACACCGCGGCCGAAGTGCGGCCGCCCTGGCTCGAATGCGCCTCGTCGATGAGGATCGCGAAGCGCCGGCCGCGGTGCTCGCTGCCGATCTCATCCAGGATGAACGGGAACTTCTGCACCGTGGAGATGATGATCTTCTTGCCCTCGGCGATGAACCGGCGCAGGTCCCCGGAGTGGTCGGCGTGTCCGACCGTGGCACCCACCTGGGCGAACTGCTTGATGGTGCCCTTGATCTGCTGGTCGAGGATGCGCCGATCGGTGACCACGATGATCGAGTCGAACACCGACCCCGCGTCCTTCTTGAGACCGATAAGCTGGTGCGCCAGCCAGGCGATGGAGTTCGACTTGCCGCTCCCCGCCGAGTGCTGGATCAGGTAGCGCCGGCCCGCACCGTGCTGCCCCGCGTCCGCGAGCAGCCTGCGCACCACGTCGAGCTGGTGGAAGCGCGGCCAGATCTGCGCCCGCCTCTTGCGTCCGGTCTTCTCGTCCCGGGTCTCGACGACCTGGGCGTAGTTTTCCAGGATGTCCGTGAGACCGTCGCGGGTGAGGATCTGCCGCCACAGATAGTCGGTCTTGAGGCCGTCGGGATTCGGCGGGTTCCCTGCCCCGTCGTTCCACCCCTGGTTGAACGGCAGGAACCACGACCCCTTGCCCTTCAGGTGCGTGCAGAAGCGCACCTCCTGGTCGTCCACTGCGAAGTGCGCCACGCAGCGGCCCAGCTCGAAGAGTCGCTCGCGCGGGTCGCGATCGCGCCGGTACTGCTGGACGGCGTCCGCCACGGTCTGTTTCGTCAGGCTGTTCTTCAGCTCGAAGGTGGCCACCGGCAGGCCGTTGATGAACAGCCCCAGATCGAGGGCGAGCTGGATCTCGTCGCGGCTGTACCGCAGTTGCCGGATGACGCTGAAACGGTTGGCGGCGTACCGCTCTTGCGCCTGCACGTTGCCCGGCGACGGTGTGCCGTAGAACAGCTCCACGTCGTGCGGCCCGTGCTTGATCCCGCGGCGCAGCACGTCGATGGTCCCGCGCTTGGTGATCTCGCCCTGCAGCCGCGCCAGGAATTTGCGCCGCGTCGGCCCGTCCTCCCCGAGGTCGAGGGCCGAGGCCACCTCCGGCTGGGTCCGCTGCAGGAAGGCCGCGAGCTGCACCAGGTCCACGCAGTACTCCCGGTCATAGTCGTGCGGACTCCCGCAGCGATAACCGGCCCCGCCGTAGGGAGCCGCCGATTCCGCCGCCGCCACTCCTGCACCAGGCGGCTCACAGGGCGCCCCCGTCAGCGCCGTGCAGATCAGCCGTTCCAGACCGCGTTCGGAGGTGTCGGTGGTCATGCGAGGTCCTGGCCGGGACAGTCCGAAGCGACGTTCATCAAACAACCATCAAGCAATCGGCGCGAGCGTAACCGACTGGGAAATCGTGGATCATGGCTGTCATCGGTCGCCCGCATCCCGGTTCCATCAAGTACCCATCAAGTACCCATCAAGTACCGCGATCACGCCCCGCCTCGCCCGCTATCGGCCTGGACCGGATTGCCTTCGCCGTCCATCCGCGACTGTCGGACGATGGACGCCGAGGCGACGATGCGGTCACGGCACTGCAAGACGAACAATCCCCCTACGCCGCCTCCGCCAATACGCGGGCGACCTCATCGGGCTCGGACCAGCGGGCGATGGTGGACAGTGGCTCGACGAGGCGGAAGTCCTCCTCGCTCCACACGTCGACCGTGTCGTCGAACAGCGAGACGAAGCGCAGCGCCTCGGGACCGGCCGCCAAGTGGTTGAGGTCGTACCACGCCGCCAGGACGTGCTCAGCGACCGACCGCGCCGCGGAGCGGCTCCCGGTGCTCATCACGTATACCAGCGAGCTGCGCGCCGGCGCTCTAACATGGAAGTTCACCGTCCAGGTGCGGCCGGAGCGTCCCGCGAGCTTCTCGTCGCGTTCGAAATTGAACTGCCGCTCGGTGAGCAGGTCGGCCACCTCATCAGTGACGGACTCCACCGCCCGCGTGCGGAAGGTTAACCACAGGTCCGAGACGCGCACGGCCGCCTGGGCCACACGCATGGTCACGGCGGCCAGGGAGTCTCCCGGGGAGCAGCGAGCCAGCAGCATCCCCTTGTAAAACTCCACGCCATGCACCACGCATGCATCCGCGATCAGGGCGTTCTGTTTGGGCGAACGCCGCGCCGACAGCGTCTGCATTCGCAACCACCGGCTGGTCTCCCCCAGATCGGACACCGTGACCCGATCGCCATCCACCTTGCAGAACAGATCGATGTTGTCGCCGTCCGGGTAGAGACACAGGGTCCGGACGCGGTGGTAGTCGCCGTGGGGCGCACAGACGAACAGGGGACCCAACCCCCGTTCGAGCTCCTCACACAGAGTCGCGGCATTCATACCAACAGGTCTCCGATCCGTGCAGGGGGCGCGAGCAACGGTCCACGGTGCCCTCATGCATCGCTTCCTTGCAGATGCATACCCAGCGTCTCTACGAAGCGACGGAAGTAAGGTAGGTGTCGTGTGAGCGTCGACGGATCGAGTTGCGCCAAGAGCTGGAACGAGGGCTTCCCCTTCCGGTACGCCCTGCCCTTGCCACAGTCTCGCGTGGCGTTTTCCAGGCTCGCCAACACGGCTTGGCGTGGCCTTGTCTCGAGGGCGCTCTCCGGAAGGAGTCCATTCGACCGGAGACAGTGTCCGAAATACCTACTGAGCGCCTTCCGATCCGCCATGATCCACGTTTCCATGCTGGTGACCATCAGCTGCGCCTGATCGTTCTCCACGCCGGCGGGGCGTTCCCAGTGGTCTCGGCGTTTCAGATGCTCCCAGGCCGTAGGCGATTCGGGTTGAACCTCTTCACCCGGCGGCGGTTCCACAGGGTACTCACTGTCCACGAGTAGCACCGGGTACGTGGCAGAACCACCCAGGCCCGCGGCGGTCTTGAACCTGTCGTAGGCGCTCGCTCGCCCGCCACAGGCGACGAAGGCCGGCATCGGTTTGGTGAAGCCTGCTCGTTCGACGAGCTTGCGAAACCCCTCGCGGCATCGCGCCTGCAACTCCTTACTGTCACCCCCACCCTCGACGTAAACCTTCACCTTCACCAGCGCGTCCCCCCCAGCTCACCGCGGGTCCACAGCTCGCCGAGGCGATATTTCTCTAGCCACACAGCGAGCCCCTGTTCGTCGAGGTGTCGCGTCACCGTCTGTCCGTCGTGTCGCTCGCAGACCAGAATCGCGTCCGGCCGTTCCGTAAGGGCGTCCACCAAGATGTCCGAGTGCGTGGTGACGATCAGTTGCGCGCGCTCGGAGGCACCGAGCAGGAGATCGGCCACCTTCGGGAGAATGTCGGGGTGGAGGCCAAGCTCCGGCTCCTCGATGCAGATGAGGGGTGGTGGCTCGGGGTCACACAGGATCGCAAGGAGGCACAGGTAGCGTAGGCTCCCATCCGAGAGCCGGTTCGCAGGAATCGTGAAGTCACCTTCGGTGAAGAAGACCTGGACCGTTCCCCCCTCGACACTCACATCGAAGTCGGTGAGCCCCTCGTAGAGATCCCCCAGCACGGCGAGGAATGCCGTCTTCGCCTTCGGGACCCGGCGGAGCCGATTCAGAAAGAGCCCGAGGTTGGAGAAATCCTCCTCCAACCGGTCATTGCGCATGTCGGCCTTCTGCGGCTCGCGGAAGACCGTGTTACGCCCGAAGGCCCACTCCCGGTAGATCCGGATCTTGTCGTAGACACTCGCCAGGTAGGAGACCTCCGGGTAAGTCTCGGGGTCTCGCCGCTGGGCGAGGATCGATTGATCTTCGTCGATCGCCTCCCGCGTGAGACCCCGCTGGCCACCTTTCACATTGATGACGGGGTGGCCTTGCTGGAAGCGGTAATAGAAATACGGCTCCGTCTTGCCCGTGTCGGGGTGCTCGTTCTCGATCCGTTCGTCGTCGAGCTGCGATGCCTGGTTGCTGGCACGGAAGGCGAGCAGGTGACGCAGCGGCTGCGGACCGCGAGGGTTGCTGATCACCGCCTCGATAGTCGCCGCCGCCCGGGGCGAACCCTTCCAGATCCACTCGTGGATTCCGCCGCCCCGGCGAATCACCGGCCGCGGATCGCTGGCCGCCGAGCGTAACAGCGCGATGGCCTCGATGAGGTTGGATTTCCCAGATCCGTTGGCCCCGATCAACACATTCAGCGCACCCAAGACGATGGGCTCGGTGTCAGGCCCGTAGGAGAGGAGATTCCGGAGGCTGATTTGCCGGAGGAGTCGTTGGTCATCGCGAATGTTCATGTTCTATCTCATGTTCCAGCCCATCCTCGGCCATGACTTCTTCACTGTCATCCCCGTCAT
>JASFUG010000264.1:0-4816 GCA_050050395.1 Nitrospirota bacterium | reverse complement strand
GCGTCTCGGTCATGTGAATGGGTCACAGGCTCGTCGCAATTACGCCAGCTCGGCTCGCCTGTGCCCCGGCTTGTCTGCGCCTGGCATTCACCCCTTGAGAAGCCGTCGGTAGATGCTCTCCTCGAACCCCGCCATGATTCCGGCCGGCGTCCGCAACACCGGCGCGCGCATAGTGCCGGAGCGACCCAGGAAGTGCTTCAACAGCTCCTCGTCGCTCACCCGATCCTTGCTCAGGTTGCGGTGCAGGACCCCGCGCCCCCACTTGACGAAGACCTCGTCGCAAGACCGTACGATCGCCAGGGTTGAGGCTGGATCGACCGGGTCCTTCCGCACATCGTGGTTGCGGTACGCCACCTTGTTTCGCAAGAGAAACTCTCTCGCCGCGCGACAGCCGCTTCACGAACGGTTGTAAAAGACGATCTCGGACATGGATCTTCGCTCTAGTTTTTCACCACCAAGACACGAAGGACACCAAGGAGGCACCAAGAGTTTTATAAAGTTTGCTGGCTGTTCAACAGAACACTGCTTCGCGATTCGCCAACAGGCCGCCTTGGTGTTTCTTTGTGATCTTGGTGCCTTGGTGGTTCCTGTCCATGCTCAGATCCGCGGCAACGTGACGCCGGTCTGCTGCTGGTACTTGCCTGAGCGGTCGGCGTAGGAGACCTCGCACTCCTCGTCGGCCTCGAAGAAGATCACCTGGGCGATCCCCTCGTTGGCGTAGATCTTCGCCGGCAACGGGGTGGTGTTGGAGATCTCGATGGTGACGTACCCCTCCCACCCCGGCTCGAACGGGGTGACGTTGACGATGATCCCGCAACGGGCGTAGGTCGATTTCCCGAGGCAGATGGCCAGTACGTTGCGGGGCATGCGGAAGTACTCGACGGTATGGGCCAGGGCGAACGAGTTGGGCGGGACGATGCACACCTCGGTCTTCACGTCCACGAACGACGCCGGATCGAAATCCTTGGGGTCGACGACGGACGAGTTGACGTTGGTGAAGATCTTGAACTCGTCCGAAACGCGCGTGTCGTAGCCGTAGGAGGAGACGCCGTAGGAGACCACCCCCTTGCGCACCTGGCCCTCCTCGAAGGGATCGATGAGCCCGTGCTCTCTTGCCATCCGTGTGATCCAGCGATCGGACCGAATCGACATCCGTGCTCTCCCGTCGGTGGGGCCGCCGCCTCAGGCGTAGACCGCCAGCTCGATCAACAACACCACGAGTACTGCCAGCGCCAGGTCGACGGCGATGTACAGGTCCAGGCGCCTCAGATGGCTGGCCACCGTTGCCTCCAGGTCGGAGGTGTGGCCCTGCTGGGCGCGCTGCTCAAGAACCGCTTTCAGCCGCTGCTGACGACCGGAGTAGAACACGACGTAGACCAGAAAGAGAATCGCCACGATCGCCAGCTTTCCCAGGAACAATTGCCCATATGGCGACTCGTAGCGCTCGATGGGCACCCAGTGAAAGGTCAGCGCCAGCCCGGTGATCGTGAGGAAGGTGACGCTCGCCCAGCCCACGGCGGCATTGACCTTCAGGACGCGCGGCACGAGTGACAGACGTGATTCCAGGTCAACCTTTTTCAACAAGGGAGTCACGAGCAACAGATCACCGGCCATCAAGCCGATCCATAGCGCGGCGAACAAGAGATGTATCGAGTGCACCCAACCCCACACGGCCGTTTCCCTTTGATACTGATGGTGCCTCACCTACCGTTCTCGGCCCGAACTATACGTCCAACCAGGCGGGCCACGCACCCGCCGCAATCTCCGGTGAATGCATGCCTCCCGTTGAACACCATGTCGAGGTCGCCAAGGCATACAGCGAGGCCCGTGCCACGAACGGCGTGGACATGGCCAGCCACGTCCATGCACTCCTCCAGGGGATCGGCGAGGATCCCGAACGCGAGGGGTTGCTCAAGACCCCGGACCGTGTGGCCACCGCCCTGCAGTTCCTCACCTCCGGCTACGAGGCCGATCCGGTGGCGGTGCTCAACGAGGCGATTTTCAGCGACGCGTACAACGAGATGGTGATCGTCAAGGACATCGACTTCTTCTCCTTGTGCGAGCACCACCTCCTGCCCTTCTTCGGCAAGTGTCACGTGGCGTACATCCCCAACGGCAAGATCGTCGGGCTGTCCAAGCTCGCCCGGATGGTGGAAATCTACTCCCGTCGGCTCCAGGTCCAGGAGCGGCTGGTGACCCAGATTGCCAACCTGGTGGATGACCTCCTCGAGCCCAAGGGAGTCGGTGTCATCATGGACGCTACGCACCTGTGCATGGTGATGCGTGGCGTCCAGAAACAGAACTCCACCACCGTTTCCTCGTGCATGTTAGGGGAATTTCATGACGAGGACACCACCCGCGCCGAGTTCTTGCGCCTGGCGGGGTATTAGATCAGCGGCTAGGGGCTAGGGCCTGAAAGAAGGGGGAGCCGCGCGGCTCCCCCTTCTTCCTTCCTTACGCTTGCCGCAGCGTGAAAACCGGCTTCACGTGGGTGAGCCCCTTTGTCAGGTTGGCGCGCGTGATCCGCTCGGAGAGAGCCTGCGCGATCTCCCGGAACCGCTCGGCCTGCGGCGACTCGGGATGGGCAGCCACCACCGGCATCCCGGTATCGCCGCCTTCGCGTACCACCGGATCCAGCGGCACCTTCCCTAACAGGGGCACATCGTACTCGCTTGCCAGCAACGCGCCGCCACCCTCGGAGAAGATGGCGGTCTCGGTACCGCAAGAGGGACAGACGAAGGAGGACATGTTCTCGATCACCCCGAGGATCGGCACCTCGACCTTATGGAACATCCCCATGCCCTTCTTCACGTCCGCCACCGCCACATCCTGTGGCGTCGTGACCGCCACTGCGCCGTCGAGCTTCACGAGCTGCGACAGGGAGAGCTGCGCATCACCGGTCCCGGGAGGCAGGTCGACCAGGAGGTAGTCGAGCTCCCGCCAGTCGACGTCGCCGAGGAGCTGGCGAATCATGCCGTCGACCATCGGACCGCGCCAGATCACCGGATCCTTCTCCTTCACGAAGAACCCGAAGGAGATGTAATAGACGCCGTAGCTAAGGGCCGGGATCAGCCGCTTGCCAAACAGCTCCACCGGCCGTTCCACTCCCATCATCGTCGGGATCGACGGACCGAGAATGTCCGCGTCGAGGATGCCGACCTTGTTGCCCATCTGGGAGAGGGCGACGGCCAGGTTCGCGGTAACCGTGGACTTGCCGACCCCGCCCTTGCCGGACGAGACCGCCACGACGCAGCGAACGTTCGGGATCAAGTTACGCTGGCCGTATTCGTGGGACAGGGTCTCTTCCTTGACCTCCAGCTCGACGTTTTCGATGCCGTCGACACTCGCCATGGCCCCACGCACCTGCGCCTCGATCTCCGGACGCAGGCGCGAGCCCACCGCCGGCATATTGAGGGTGGCGCTCGCGTTGCCGTCCCGGGTCTGTACATTGGTGACCACCTTGAGCTTGATCACGTCTTCCGACAATCCCGGGTAGGTCACTTTTTCCAGGGCCTCCATCACTGTTTCAGTGCTCATTCGTTCTCCTTGATGTGCTTGATCCGCGCGACACGCCGCGGTCGAAGGGTGATTATCACGACAGCAATACGGACAAAAAAAGGAACGCCCCCTGCCGGATGGCAAGGGGCGTGCCGTCACAAGTAGCGCACAAGGGCCGCGAGGGAGGGAACGGCCCTTTGCTTGCCGGGCCTACTCCTCGTAAGAGGTCGGCACGACCTTGTGGCGGAAACGACTTCCTTTGCGCGGGCCAGGCGGCTCGAGACGCGGCCCGGAATGGAAGAAGACATAATTCCCACAGATGTAGCAGCGATAGTAGTGGGAATCCATGGAATCACTCTGCAGGTTGCTGGCGCTATCGACGCACAGCATCTTTTCCATCTGCATAGGCGAGGAGCACTTGGGGCAGTTCATCGTCAGTACCTCCGATGCGACTGTTGCCGAATTGATCAATCTATATGAACCGGCGGGCTACCAGGCCAGACGGCCCGGGCCATCGCCAAATGAGCCCTGGTGCGACGACAGGTCCGGCTGTCTTCCTCGTGACCCTGTCCCACAATTAATGTTGACGCGAATAGTAAAAGAAGAGTAAACTCATCCGTTTACTACCTAAAACTAATCAACCCTCGCTCCCTAGTCAAGTTGTAGCCTATTTGGGTGTCGATTGCCACGTGGGGACGCCAGGCGCGCGCCATCGCCCCAGGTGTGGTGTCGCCAGCTTCCCGCGACAGAGCGAGCAAATTCTCGCCACATATCGCCGCGCAACGGGTTCATGCGAACAGCTGCTGGTTACTGGAAGTCAGAGCGTTTCAGGTCATACCGCTTCATGAGCCCATAGAAATCGGTACGATGCTTTCCGGCCATGCGTGCGGCGTTGGTGACGTTGCCGCCGGCTGCACGTAATACTTTGATTAGGTAGGCACGGTCGAATCGTGCACGGGCGTCACGCAACGGCAATATCTCCCCGCTAGCGACCTCCGGGGCCGATCCCGCGGCGCCGTGGAGGGAGAAGTCGTCCGCCGTGAGACTGCCGCCGTCGCTAAGGGCCACGGCCACCTCGATGCGATTCCGCAGCTCGCGGACATTCCCCGGCCACGAATAACCGCGAAGGCGATCCAGCGCCTCGCTGCTCAACTCCAGGGGCGGACCTGAGCGTCCCTCCTGGAACTCCTCAAGAAACGCCAGAGCGAGCGGTTCGACATCATCCGGTCGCTCGCGCAGGGGTGGCACGTGCAGAGGCAAAACGTCGATGCGGTAAAAAAGGTCCTCGCGAAATCTGCCGTCGGCCACCAACTGTCGC
>JASFUG010000263.1:0-4833 GCA_050050395.1 Nitrospirota bacterium | reverse complement strand
GACCGCAGGCGGTGGCCAGCAAGGCCAAGAGTAGCGAGAGTCGACGGGCCTTCATTTACTGACCTGCAATGATAAGAAACCCTGCTTACCAGTCCCGACGGGGGTGACGCAAGTGGCTCGCTGGCCTCGCATGATCGGCCTGCCCGCCAGCCGCCAACAGACCGCATCATAGTTTGCGAAACGGCGTTACGGCGAGAGGAAGTCGTGCGACATCTGGGCCGGGTCATCCGGCCCGCGCCGGTGCCGATGAGGTGGCAAATTCACCTTCATTGACGCGTGGGAGGCGGCATGGATGCAGAGCTGGATGGGGCAATGCTCCTGGAATGGATCGTCGACGAGACCGGAGTGCGCGCCGAGCATGTGGAGGCGGTCCTCTACTCGTTTACAAAATACATGGCCCGCATGGGGCTGATGGAGGTCGAGGACCGCGGCGATGGCGCCGTGGACGTGGTCTTCCTTCCCCCGGGTCACCACTCGTAACCCGGTCGTTGCCGGGCGGTCGCGGTACCTGGTCCTGCACGCATAGATCCGTGACGGCCAGTGGCGAGTAGACCGTATGGAGTGGGACGCTCCCGGGTCTGATGGAGGGGCAGTGGTAGGGTGCGCCCACCGTAGGGCGGCGCACCGGGTCCGAGGCAGCGCGGCGGGTTGGGGCGCGGTGCGTCCTGCGTTGCTCGGCCGCACCCTACAAGGGGGGCGCTCCATCCACGGGGGGTGAAGCCGCCCGGACATGCGCCGGGCGGCGAGGGGGGCGCGTGGCGTCCCGCTCCATATCAGGGCCGGGCTCGGCTTTGGCCACCCACGCACGGGTGAGCACGGAGTCAAGCGGGGCACCGATACGGCAGTCGATCGGTATAAATCCCGACGGAGGGCGTGGTATACGTGCGGCGCGCCCCGCCACTGCCCGTGCCTCACATGTCCAGCCGCCGTCGCGTCGTCTTCGCAACCATCGCCCTGCTGATCGCTGGGTGCACGCCCAAGCAGGCGGTGGTGCGCACGACGGGCCTGATTCTGCCGGATGCGGTGGCGGTGATGAACGCCGAGCCCGACCTGGAGATCGCTCGCACGGCAGCCGGGGCCAACCTCAAGCTTGCGGAGGCTCTGCTGCGGGCCGATCCAAACAATCGTCACCTTGCAGCCGCCACGGCCCAGGGGTTCGCGGGCTACGCCTTGGCGTTTGTCGAGGGCGAGGATCCGAACCGCGCCGCCGCGCTTTACCGTCGTGGCAAGGAGATCGGACTGGCCGCCCTCTCCCGTGACCGGAAGGTGGCGGCAGCACTGGACGGCAGTGACGCGGAGTTTGCGGCGTCCGTACAGCGCATCGGGAAGGCAGACAAGGAGTTGCTGCTGTGGACCGCCGTGTGCTGGGGTAAGTGGGTGGACCTGTCGCGCACGGATCCGGTGGCGATCGCCGACCTGCCGCGGGTCGAGGCCCTCTGGCGGCGACTGTTAGAGCTGGACGAGACGTATTACTACGCGGCACCGCACCTCTTCCTCGGTATCTTCTACGGGGGGCGTTCGCCGATGCTTGGGGGGCGACCGGACGAGGCACGAATGCACTTCGAGCGAGCCATCGCGATCACCGAGGGTAGATTTCTCCTGACGCGCCTCTACTACGCCCAGTACTACGCCCGGCAAACCATGGATCGGGCCCTGTTCGCGGAACAACTCGACCTGATTCTCCGTGCACCGCCGGACATCTTGCCGGAGATGCGCCTCGCCAACACGGTCGCCAAGGAACGTGCGACCGAGCTGCTGAGCCGGATAGACGAGTGGTTTGATTGACGGTCCGACGTGATGCGGTCGCGCGCCGGGCCAGGCAATGCCACACCGATCTTGGAACGACAAATGAACACGGTTAGAGACAGGTTTCCGAACGAGACTGCAGCAGCCAAGGAGAACGGGCGCAGGGCCTCATCCGTGACGATCTGCGTCCAGTTGTGGTTGCTGTTTATGGTCGCGGCAGCAGGTCCAGCGCAGGCCGCAAGGCCCTACGTTCTCAAGTTCGCGTCCCTCGCACCGGAGGGCTCCACCTGGCAGAACGGTCTGCAGGCGGCGGCGGACGAGATCGAGCAGCGGAGCGACGGCCGTTTGATCTTCCGCATGTATCCCGGCGGTGTGGCCGGCGATGAAAAGGACGTGCTACGGAAGATCAAGATCGGCCAGCTCCACGGCGCCGCCTTCACCGGTGTCGGGCTCGGCGAGGTCTGTCCGTCCGTTCGCGTGATGGAGGTGCCGTTCTTCTTTCGGAACTACGATGAGGTCGACCACGTCAGCCGCGACTTGATGCCGCGTTTCGAGGAGGGATTCGACCGCAGCGGATTCAAGCTCCTCGGATGGATGGAGGTGGGTTTCATCCAGTTCTTCTCCAAGCACCCGATTCACTCCCTCGACGAGCTGCGCCAGAGCAAGATCTGGATGTGGGAGGGAGACCCCCTTGCCGCGGCGTTTTTTGCGGCCTCCGACATCCATCCGGTGCCCCTGTCCATCACCGAGGTCCTCACCTCCCTCTCCACCAACCTGATCGACACGGTCTACGCCTCGCCTCTCGGAGCCATCGCCTTGCAGTGGTCGTCGAAGGTGAGTTACATGTCCGAGGTGCCGATGGCCAACGGCATCGCGGGGGTGATTGTCTCGCGACGGTTCTTCGACCGCCTGCCGGCGGACCTCCAGGCGTTGCTGGAAGAGGTCTTCACCCGCCACTGTCGGAGCCTGGTGGTGCGCACGCGGGTGGACAACCGGAAGTCGATGGAGGTGATGAAGGACCGCGGCATCTCGGTCACCTTCGATCGCGATAGCATCAGACAGCAGGAGGTCGACACCATCCAGCGCCGTGCTATCGCCCATCTGGTGGGGAGCCTCTTCACCCAGGATCTGGTGGATGAGGTGAGCGCCTCGCTGCGGGAGTACCGCGCCGAACGGGCCGACTCGGGCGGCTAGTCCGTGAGTGAGCGTCTACTGACCTGGCTGGAGCGACTCGACGCGGCCCTGGCCCGGGTCGAGGGATGGGCGGTTGCCGCACTGGTCACCGCGATGGTGGTGGTGGCGGTCGCGCAGATCGTCCTGCGCAACGCCTTATCCTCCAGCATTCCCGCGGCCGACACCCTGCTGCGCCACGCGGTCCTGTGGGTCGGCTTCCTGGGGGCGGCACTGGCGGCGCACGAGGATCGCCATATTCGAATCGATATCGGCGCCCGCATGCTGCCGGGCCACGTACGAAGGAGGGTGGAGGCGTTCTTTCACGTGGCCTCCGCCGGCGTCTGCCTGCTCCTCGCGCGGGCCGCGTGGACCTTCATGATGCTGGATCGCGAGGGCGAGGCAACCGTGGCCCTGGGCATCCCGACGTGGATCTTGCAGACGATCCTACCTGCCGCCTTCTGCCTCCTGGCCTTTCATTTCTTGGTGAAGGCGGTAGGAGGGGCCCGGGGTAGCACTGTCGACGAGGACGGCAACGGGTGATCGCCGTCGCGGCCATCGGCCTGGTGGTGGCAGCCTTCTTCGGCCTGCCCCTGTTCGTGGTCATCGGTGGCGGTGCGCTGCTCGCGTTCTACGCCGTGGGAATTGATTCCGCGGCGGTGATCGTCGAGACCTACCGCCTCACCTCGTCATCGACCCTGATCACGATTCCGCTGTTTACCCTCGCCGGGGTGGTGCTCGCGGCGTCCCAGGCGCCGGTGCGTCTGTTGCGGGTGTTCAACGCGGCCCTGGGCTGGATGCCGGGGGGGCTGGCGGTGGTGGCACTGGTGTCGTGTGCCTTCTTCACCGCGTTCACCGGCGCGTCCGGGGTGACCATTCTCGCGATTGGCTGTCTGCTCTATCCACTGTTACGCAAGGAGGGGTACCACGAGCGCTTCTCCCTCGGCCTCCTCACCAGCTCCGGCTCCCTGGGCCTTCTCTTCCCGCCGAGTCTGCCCATCATCCTGTACGGCATCGTCGCTCAGACCTCCATCGACCAGTTGTTCCTCGCCGGCATCGTGCCTGGCCTCGTGCTGATCGCGATCTTGTCCCTGTATGGCATGGTGCGCAGCCATGCGTATCAGGTCCCGCGTTGCCCGTTCTCCGCGGCCGAGCTGGTGCGCGCCGCCGTGGCGGCGGCATGGGATCTGCCACTGCCGCTGATCATACTGGGTGGCATCTACACCGGCCTCACCACCGCGTCAGAGGCCGCGGCCCTGGTGGCGGCCTATGTATTGTTCGTGGAGCTGGTGATCTACCACGACCTGCGACCGTTCGCGGACATCCCCAAGCTCATGCGTGAGGGGATGGTGCTGGTCGGATCGATCCTCGTCATCCTCGGTTGCGCCCTCGGGTTGACGAACTTCCTCGTCGATGAACAGGTGCCCATGCATCTCCTCGAGCTGATGCGTGGGTTCATTCACTCGAAGATCGTCTTCTTGCTGTGGCTCAACGTCTTCCTGCTGGTGGTCGGGGCGATGATGGATATCTTCTCCGCGATCATGGTGGTCGTGCCGCTCGTCTTGCCGATCGCCACCAGCTTTGGGGTCGACCCGGTCCACCTCGGGATCATCTTCCTCACCAACCTGGAGATCGGGTATTGCACGCCGCCGGTGGGCATCAACCTGTTCATCGCCTGCTCTCGCTTCGACAAGCCGGTGCTCACGCTCTACTGGTCGGCCCTGCCGTTTCTCCTCCTCATGCTTGTCGGCCTCGCGCTGATCACCTACTTCCCGGACCTCAGCCTCTGGCTGGTGCGTGCCGTCACCGGCTAGCCCGCATTTCTCAGTGCGCCACGAGGGCGCAAAGGACCCGTGGATGAGAGATCCATCTCAGTAGTTGTCCGTTCGACTGGGTAGCTACCCGGCAGCTTGAGGG
>JASFUG010000262.1:0-4838 GCA_050050395.1 Nitrospirota bacterium | reverse complement strand
CGGTGCCGGCCCTCCGGGCTGACGATAATTTTTTCGTGGCCCTAAGTATTACCCCATCACTACCCGTAATAATCTTGATCTTGGCCGCCGGAGGCGGCGATCCACCCCCTAGTCCCTAGCCCCTAATCCCTAGCCCCTGATGTCCGATCCCGTCCAAGATCGCCTGCTTGCCGCCCTGCGCGATGTCGTCGACTTTCCCAAGCCCGGCATCGTCTTCAAGGACATTACCCCGCTGCTGGGCAACGGCGAGACCTTCGCCCTGGCGATCGAGTCGCTGGCCGGTCGCTACCGCGACCAGGGCATCGCACGGGTGGTGGCCATCGAGTCGCGCGGATTCCTGTTCGGCGCGCCCCTGGCCCACGCCCTTGGCTGCGGCCTCGCCCTGGTGCGCAAGCCAGGCAAGCTGCCGGCATCGTCGTACAGCGAGAGTTACGATCTCGAGTACGGCAGTGATGCCCTGGAGATCCATACCGATGCCCTCGGCAAGGGCGACCGGGTGGTGATCGTCGACGATGTCATCGCCACCGGAGGCACCCTTGCCGCCACCGTGAAGCTGGTGGAGCGCCTGCAAGGCGAGGTGGTGGAGATCGCCACGCTCGTCGAGCTCGGGTTCCTCGGTGGTCGCCAGCGGCTCCAGGGGTACGAGGTCCACAGCCTGATCACCATCGACGGGGAGTGACGGCGGCGTTCCGCCCTCGACCACGTCCTTTTCCGGAGATCGCCATGTTCCGACGCGCCACCCTCATCGTTCCGCTGCTCCTGCTCACCGCATGTGCCACGAGCGTGAAGCGGCTCGATGTGGACGAGATCAAGGACGTCAGCGGCCGGTGGAACGATACGGACTCGCAGATGGTGGCCGAGGCGATGATTCGGGACTGTCTCGCGCACCCGTGGGTCGATCAGTTCCGCCGCACCCACAACTCCCGGCAGCCGGTGCTGATCGTCGGCACCATCGCCAACCGAAGCACCGAGCACATCAGCACCCAGACCTTCGTGAAGGATCTGGAGCGCGCGATCATCAACTCCGGCGACGCCACCTTCGTCGCCAGCTCCGGAGAGCGGGAGCAGCTCCGCTCCGAGCGCGACGCCCAGGCCGGCTACACCGCGGAGGAGAGCCGCTCTTTCCACGGCGAGGAGAGCGGCGCGGACTACATGCTGATCGGCACCGTGAGCTCGATCGTGGACAAGGAGGGACGTCGATCGGTGGTCTTCTACCAGGTCGATCTGGAGCTGGTCGACATGCGCACCAACCGCAAGGTGTGGATCGGCGACAAGAAGATCAAGAAGTACGTCAAGCGCGCCGGGGCGAGGCTTTAATCGCTTCTCCCCGCAGGGGAGTCCCATGGGGCCCTCTCCCACCCGGAGAGGGACGGGGTGAGGGCGTATGGACCAACCGCTCCGTCTGGTGCGCTACCTGACCCAGCACTGGGTGCCACCTCCCCCACCCCAGCCCTGCGCCAGAGGGGGAGGGAAGGCTCTGCGCAGGGGCGCTGGTCGCTTCTCACGCCGGTTCGCGGTGGTGCTGGCGGTGGTGCTCGTTATCGCCTGCGCCGGCCGCGTCACCCTGCACGGCGCCGTCGACGCCCTGTACGCCGGCCATGTGGCGGCGGCGGACGCCACCCTCGTTGAGTACGGCAAGAAGGTGGGCGGCAACGACTGGCTGCTCTACCTGCTCAACGCCGGCGTGGTGAAGCAGATGCTCGGGGAATACCAGGAGAGCAACCGGCTCCTGGCGGCGGCGGAGGAGAGGGCGGAGGAGCTACTTACCCGCAGCGTTTCCCGCGAGGCCGCGAGCTTCCTGGTGAACGACCAGAGCCGGGCCTACCCGGGGGCCGCGTACGAGCAGGGGCTCATCAACTACTACAAGGCGGTGAACTATCTCCTGCTCGGCGAGGTGGGTGAGGCGGTGGTGGAGTGCCGGCGCATGGACGTGCGGCTCAACGACCTGGCGGCCCGCACCGGCAAGCCCGGGCTGTTCGGCGAGGCCGCGTTCCTGCGCTACTTCACCGGTGTCATCTACGAGGCGGCGGGCGAGGCCGCAGACGCCATGGTGGCGTACCGCAATGCCCTTTTGCTCTACGGCACGGGTGCCGGCGTCCCGCCGGACCTGGCCGCGGCCGCGGTGCGCGTCGCGCGTCGCTTTGGGTTTGCCGACGAGGCGGCCGCCGTGCTCGACGACTTCCCGCAGGTTGCCCACGCACCGGTCGCGGCGGCCACGGTGGTGGTGCTGGTCGATGCTGGGCGCGTGCCGTACAAGGTGAGCGAGTCGGTGATCATCCCCACCACCCACGGCTTCCCGGCCCGTCTGTCCTTGCCACGGCTCACCGGCGGCAGCGGTGGCCGGCGCACGGTCGCTCTGACCGTCGGCGACCTGCGCGGCGACGGCTATCCCGTGGTGAACGTGGCGGCGGTGGCGCGGCGTGAGCTGGAGGACCGCCGCGGCCGTGACCTGACCCGCCTGGTGGCCCGGGCCGTGACCAAGGAGCTCGCCGCCCAGGCGGCACGCCAGAAGGGCGGCGATGTGGCCGAGGTCCTGGTGCGGGTCGCAAACATCGCTACCGAGGTCGCCGACACTCGCTCCTGGGAGTCCCTGCCGGCGCAGATCTACCTCGCCCGCCTGCCGGTGGCGGCTGGGGCTGCTACCCTGGAGGTGGCCGTCGACGGCCGGCGCATCGCGCAGGAGCCCCTGGAGATCCTCGATGGCGCGACGGTGTTTCGCAAGTATCGGGTGCTCTGATCCATGCCGATCCCGTGAGAGCCGCTATGCATCCACGGCGCACAACATCCCGTAGGGGCACGGCATGCCGTGCCCCTACCCGAGCGCGACGGAAAGGTACTGTTATGAAGACCTCGACCCTGTTCCTCCTGGTGGTGGTAGTGGCGACGTCCTTCGCCTGCAGCCACGAGCGCCCCTTGCGCGAAGGGCTGGTGGTCCCGGCGGTCGATGCCACCCGTCTCTCCGCCGCGCCCCTCCCGGAGGTGGACGAGCGCAAGAGCCCGCCGCGCTGGCTCGACCACGAGCGGGAGGACGGGGACGCCCTGTACGGTGTCGGGGTGGTGAAGGGACGCGGCAACCGCGACGTCGACCTCTACCGGGTGCAGGAGGCGGCCGAGGCGTCGGTGGCGGAGTGGCTGCGCGATCGGGGCATGCGTACCACGCCGCCACGCAACCTGGTGCCGCCGTTGGACGTGGAGTTGCGCGCCATCTTTATCGAGAAGCTGGCCCACAACAAGAAGAGTGACCTCTGGTATTGCCTTGCCCGCCTCGACCGGGAGGCGGAGGCCGACTACGCGAAGGACCGCTGGAAGGAGGTCAACGAGCGTCTCGACGAGGCCCGCGACGGGCTGGAGGCCGACACCGCCGAGGAGCGGGTGGTCGCCGGCCTCACGATCCTCTTCGAGCTCGATCGCCGGGCCCAGTATCGAGTCCAGTACCGCACCCTCACCGGCAAGGACCTCGATCCTCCCCGGCGGTTGACGGACCACCGCATCGAGAGCGCCGCCCGCGAGGCCCTCGCCGCCTACGGAGTTCGGGTGAACATCACCGGTGAGCCGGTTGCGGGCCTGCGCGAGGCGGTGGAGGGGACCCTACAGCGGGTCTCGCTGCTGCCCTCCGTCGACGGCGCCGGAAAGGTGGATGTGCGGCTCAATCGCCGTGCGGCATCGACCGACGGCCGCCCCTTCGTCTACCTGGAGGGCGAGCTGCGGGTGCGGCTGGAGGGACCCGCCGGTCCGGCCCACGTCGTTCCACTGCGTGCCAAGGGGAGCGGTACCGATTGGCAGGAGGCCGATGCCGAGGCGGCACGCCGCGGCAAAGATGCGCTGCGCGACGCCCTGATCCAGACCCTGGAGGACATCGGTCAGGGGTGATCCGGAACCGCGGCTCCGCCGCCCTGGTCCTGTCCGCAGGGAGCCGTGGGTACCGGCTGCGCGGACCAGCATCGCGGCGGCGTGAGCGACGGAGTGGTCTATGTCCAGCACGAAGCAGGTGACGGCGGCGGTCATCGTCGTCGGCAACGAGATCCTCTCCGGGCGTACCCAGGACCTCAATCTCCAGTTCCTGGCCGAGCGTCTGCATGCTCTCGGAATCCGTCTGGCGGAGGCGCGGGTGGTACGCGACACGGAGCCCGCCATCGTCGAGGCGGTGAACGTCTGTCGCAGGCGTTTTGACTACGTCTTCACCACCGGCGGCATCGGCCCGACCCACGACGACGTCACCGCCGCGTGTATCGCCCGGGCGTTCGGCGTCGCGGTGGAGCGCAACGCCGAGGCGGAGCGGCGACTGCGGGCCCATTTTGACCCGCGCGAGGTCAACGACGAGCGACTCTCGATGGCCGACATGCCGCAGGGCGCGACTCTGATCGACAACCCGGTGAGTGCCGCGCCCGGCTTCCGCATCGGCAACGTCTTCGTCATGGCGGGGGTGCCGGCGATCATGCGCGCCATGTTCGAGGCGGTGGCACCGATCCTCGTCGGCGGCCCGCCGATCGTCTCCCGCACCGTCGCCGCCCACCTCCCCGAGGGCACCCTCGCCGCGGGCCTGCGCGACCTCCAGGAGCGCTGGCGGACCATCGAGATCGGCAGCTACCCCTACTTCCGCCGCGGCCGTCTGGGCGTCAGTGTGGTCCTGCGCGGCACCGACGCAACCGACCTCGACGCGGCCGCCGACGCGGTGCGCGCCCTCATCCGCAACCTGGGCGGCGCGCCCGTCGACCTCGGTACGGAGTGATCATCCACTTCCGGCCGCCGTCGCTTTCCCCCTCGCGAGCCACGGGCCTGCGCCAATGCCACCCACCAGCAGCCGCCGGCGGTGTCACGGATGGATCTGTTCGCTGAAG
>JASFUG010000261.1:0-4861 GCA_050050395.1 Nitrospirota bacterium | reverse complement strand
CGTAAGCCGGTGTGGCGGTACGGTGGTTTCGAGAGGGGCGCGATAGCGCCCCTCTTTTTTTGTCCAGTTGCTAGTCATGGCTGCCTATTTGTTGGGCAGCGGCGCGTCGCACCTGCCTGAACGGCGGGCGTGGCTAGCGATATAAGTTAAAGAAAAACAACTAGATGGAGCTCTTCAGTGGGTGGCGTGACGGGTGGCATTCGCGTTGCTTGGCTGGAGCGCAAACCCCGACTGTGGCTTGGTTGGATCGGCACCTATAGAGCACGGACGGGACCCACAACCCAACGGAGGGCACGGCATGCAACAGAGGACGAGAAGAATGGTGTGGCTTGTGTGTACGGTCGGGCTGCTACTTGGCTTGCCGGCGATCGGCCGGGCCGAGGAGGCAGAGCCCGTGATGAGCGCGGCGGACACGACGTGGATGCTCATCTCCACCGCCCTGGTGCTCTTCATGACCCCGGGCCTGGCCCTGTTCTACGGCGGTATGGTGCGCAAGAAGAACGTCCTCGGCACCATGATGCACAGCTTCTTCGCGATGGCGCTCGTGCCGGTGCTGTGGATGGCGGTGGGCTACTCCCTGGCGTTCGGTACCGATATCGGAGGGGTGATCGGCGGTCTCGACTATCTCTTCCTGAGCGGGATCAGTCCGGATGACCTGAACGGCTCGACCTATCCGCACCTGATCTTCATCGCCTTCCAGGGCATGTTCGCCGTGATCACTCCGGCCCTGGTGGCCGGTGCCTACGCCGAGCGCATCAAGTTCATCAGTTATGCCTTGTTCACGGGCCTCTGGCTGCTCTTGGTCTACGCGCCGATCTGCCACTGGGTGTGGGGCAGCGGCGGGTGGCTGTTCGAGAAGGGCGCCCTGGACTTTGCCGGTGGCACCGTCGTGCACATGTCGGCGGGCTTCTCGGCCCTGGCCTTTGCCATCGTACTCGGAAAGCGACGCGGCTACGGTACGACCAACATGTCACCCCACAACCTCTCCCTCACCCTCACCGGTGTCGGCATGTTGTGGTTCGGCTGGTTCGGGTTCAACGCCGGCTCGGCCCTCGCCGCCAGTGCCACCGCGGGCCTCGCGTTCCTGACGACCTTCCTGTGTCCCGCCGCCGCTGGTCTGAGCTGGTCGATCGCGGAGTGGATCCGCACCGGCAAGCCGACGGCCCTTGGCGTCTCCTCCGGTATCGTGGCCGGCCTCGTCGCGATCACACCGGCCGCGGGTTTCGTGGGCCCGGGCTCCGCGGTCATCATGGGTCTGATCGCCGGGGTCGTGTGCTACGCGGCGGTTCTTATGAAAGGACCGTTGGGTTATGACGACTCCCTGGACGCCTTTGGCGTGCATGGGGTTGGTGGTATGCTCGGCGCCCTTTTGACCGGTGTCTTCGCCTCATGGGCGGGGTGGGGGGATCCGGTCGAGAGCCTCCTCTTCCATAGCGACATGGGCGCCGCCCTCGCCCAGTTTTCCGTACAGGTCATCAGCGTGATCGCGACAGCGGTGTACTCGATCGTGGTCACCCTGGTGATCCTCATGGTAGTCAAGGCTATCGTCGGCTTGCGGGTTGAAGATCAGGTAGAGCTTGAGGGTCTCGATCTCTCGCAACACGGCGAGGCGAACTATCACTTCTAACTCAGTGCCTTCCGTTCCATCCCGCTAACTGGACCGACACGCCTCGGGACCATCAGGAGAAGCCCAATGAAGAAAATTGAAGCGATCATCAAACCCTTCAAGCTTGATGAGGTGAAGGACGCCCTCAACAAGGTCGGGGTGATGGGTATCACGGTGAGCGAGGTCAAGGGGTTCGGACGGCAGAAGGGTCACACCGAGCTCTACCGCGGCGCTGAGTACGTGGTGGACTTCCTGCCCAAGATCAAGCTCGAGATCGTGGCCAGCGACGACATGGTCGACCAGATCGTCCAGACCGTCGAGACCGCGGGAAAGACCGGCAAGATCGGCGACGGCAAGATCTTCGTCGTGCCGATCGAGGAGGCGGTCCGTATCCGTACCGGCCAGCGCGGCGGTGAGGCCCTGTAGCGCCCCAGATCCACCATACGTATCCTAGGCAGGCGCGTTCGACGGACGCGCCGCCTGGTCCCGCTCAGTCATAAGGAGAAATCGGCATGACCCCCAAGGACGCCCTGAAGCTTGCAGAGGAGAATGGCTGCAAGCTCGTTGACATTAAGTTCTGCGACTTTGTTGGCCAGTGGCAGCACTTCACCCTTCCGATGCACGAGGTCGACGAGGCGGCCTTTGAAGACGGCCTCGGTTTCGACGGCTCCTCGATCCGGGGATGGAAGGCGATCGACGCCTCCGACATGCTCTGTATTCCGGACCCGTCCAGCGCGCTCGTCGATCCGTTCTGCGAGCATCCGACGCTCTCTCTGGTCGGCGACATTCAGGACCCGATCACCCGCGAGGGGTACGACCGTGATCCACGCTCCATCGCGGAGCGCGCAGAGGCGTACATGAAGTCCATGGGGATCGCTGACACCGCATACTTCGGGCCAGAGCTCGAGTTCTTCATCTTCGACGAGGTCAGCTACGAGACCACCCCGAACACCTCGTTCTACACCGTCGACTCCGATGAGGCGATCTGGAACAGCGGGCGCAATGACGGCGCCAACCTGGGGCACAAGATCCGCCACAAGAGCGGCTACCTGCCCGTGCCACCCAATGATCAGCTCCAGGACATCCGCAGCGAGATGACCCTGCTGCTGGAGGAGTGCGGGATCATCGTCGAGCGCCAGCACCACGAGGTGGCAACCGCCGGTCAGGCGGAGATCGACATGCGCTTCGCGCCCCTGCGGCAGATGGCCGATCAGGTGATGCTCTACAAGTACATCTTGAAGAACGTTGCGGCCCGCCACGGCAAGAGCGTGACCTTCATGCCGAAGCCGTTGTTCGCGGACAACGGTACCGGCCAGCACACCCACCAGTCCCTGTGGAAGGACGGCAAGCCGCTATTCTACGGCGATGGATACGCCAACCTGTCGGACACCGCCCTGCACTACATCGGTGGCGTTCTCAAGCACGGTCCCGCCCTGGCGGCGCTCACCAACCCGTCGACCAACTCGTACAAGCGGCTGGTGCCGGGCTACGAGGCGCCGGTCTCCCTCGCGTACAGCTCCCGCAACCGTTCGGCGTCGCTGCGGATCCCGACCTACTCGCCGAGCCCGAAGGCGAAGCGGGTCGAGGTGCGCTTCCCCGATCCGTCGTCGAATCCGTATCTGGCCTTTGCCGCCATGCTCATGGCGGGCCTCGACGGGATCGAAAACAAGATCGATCCCGGGGAGCCGATGGACAAGAATCTCTACGACCTACCGCCCGAGGAGCTGGCGGAGATCCCGATGATGCCCGGCTCGCTGCACGCCGCTCTGGATCACCTGGAGGCAGACCACGCCTTCCTGTTGAAGGGTGATGTGTTCACTGCGGACACGATCGCGTCCTGGATCGAGTACAAGAGGGTGAACGAGGCGGACGCGGTGGCTATGCGGCCGCATCCCTACGAGTTCTTCCTGTACTACGACTGCTAGTCGCGGCCCGGACCCGCGACGTGAAGAGCGGCCTCCACCCGATGGTGGGGGCCGCTTTTTTGGTGGGGCGGTTGCAGGTGCTATAGGAGCGGGCTTGCCCGCGGGCCGACGGCGACGCCCCTTCGCGCGATTCGCGAGCAGGCTCGCTCCGATAGATGCTCGTATCCGCCGTACCAGCGGGAATGCGGATCGTGGCACACGGTCACGGCGGAAAGCTCGCGGCGTAGCGCTGCACCCACTCGCGTGCGGCATCCTCCATGGCCAGACGGCGCCCCTCCTTGTCCTCGACCTGCCGCCGGTAGAGCTCGATTTGAAAGAGTTGCTCGACCATCCGGGTACGGAAGTGATCGTACTCCTCGCAGAACGCGGCGCCGATCTCCCAGCCTTGGCTACGCTGCCGCCGGCACCACACGACCCGAGCGTGGACCTCCTGCTCCCCGGACACGGAAGGAAATAAGATGGTGATGGTGGCGTTGTTAGGGACCCGCTCGTCGGAGCGAAAACAGATGCCGCCAAAGCCGATGTCCTTCGCGGTGCCGGATCCACAGTCGTGTTCCGCTCGTTGAAAACGAAGCGGAATATCCACTGGATGGCGGTAAAATACCCGGTCTTGGTGGTCGCCGCTGTCTCCTGCGGGTGGCTTCGCCCGGTATCCCATTGCGACCTCCTGCCAACTCCCTTCGTCCGTCATCGGCTCGCAGAGTGATAACTCAACCTATTTCAACCGGTTCCCAGGTGACCTGGGAGATCGACCTCGCGGGTGATCGTGCGCCGTGGTGGAACATGGCTGTCGATCGATGGCTCCTGCACCGGTGCGAGGCCGGCCACGAAATCCCGGTGTTGCGCCTCTACGGTTGGGACCGCCCCACGGTGACCGTCGGTCGCCATCAAGACCTGGACAGGGATCGGATCGATCTCGAGGCGTGTCGTGGCCTGGGAGTGACCGTGGTACGCCGCCCTACGGGAGGGCGCGCCGTATACCATGGCAGTGGCCTGACCTACGCCGTGGTGGCACCGATTCCCCGGGATGCGGCGACGGTCGTCGCGACCTACCGCTGGGTCGCCAAGGCGCTGGTCCGTGGGCTTCAGGGCATGGGCTTGCCGGTGACCGAGATTGGTCGCCAGCGGGGAGTGAATACGGCAGCACTGTCGGCCGCCTGTTACGCCGCGCCATCGACCGGTGAGGTGGCCCTCGGGAACGGCAAGTGGATCGGGTCAGCCCAGCGCCGCTTGCGGCGCGCCTTTCTGCAGCACGGCGCCATTCCCGTCGCCGACGACGCGGCGGCGCTCGCCGAGTGCCTACGATTCGCCGGTGCCGCGGATCGTCGGG
>JASFUG010000260.1:0-4861 GCA_050050395.1 Nitrospirota bacterium | reverse complement strand
ATCCTGACCTCCGGGCAACAGATTGGTCAGCCACTGGAGCGGATGGCGGAGGGTAAGGCCGCGGAGGGTTGCGCGGCCGAGGCCCAGGGCGATGACGGGTCGCCACACTCCCTTCACTACCTGGCCTGCGCGCTTGGGCTGAACCAGCTCTTCGAAGACCCGCCCCAGCCCCCAGATGCGTGACCACCAGCTCTGGGAGCGATCGGCGAGGAGAGTGCCGGCGCGCAGGGTCCAATCGATGGGGGTGGAGAAGAAGACGGTCGTCGACTCGACGTAATCCGGCCAGCGCCGCAGCCAGTGGGCGTCGCGGTAATAGGAGGAGGCGCGGACCGGCTCGGCGTAGCGCTCGCTCAGCGCCGCCTCGTCGAGGTCGGCACCGGCCGCGCGGGCGGCGATCACGGCGCGTGCGAAGGCGAGGCCCATGAAGGTGGCGGGGCCGGTGAAATTCGGGCACGGGAAGTCGACGCCAATGCCCGTGGCTGCGCCACCGATGGCCAGGCCGTGATCGACCAGGCGCGGCATCTCGCGAGTGCCACCGATGCGGATGAGCTTCGTGCCGAAGCCGATCAACTTGGCGTCCACGAGATAGGGCGTTAGTGACGGAAGGGAACGCAGCCACTCCAGAAGGCGGTGGTGATCGCCTCGCCAGTGCTCGTGTGCTGCGTCCAACGGCAAGACGTAGCCCAGGGCAAGGGTGTCGCGGTTGGTGTAGAGGAAACCGCCGGCATTGAGGCGGGTTCGGCGGCCGCCGACCAGCGGGTTGCGGATCAGGATCTCGTACGCCGCCCCTTGGTTGGGGGAGAGGTGGAAACGCCGCTCGATCTCCGCTGGCGGGATGTCCAGCACCGCCTTCACGCCCTGGGCGAAGTGCGGACGATCCACCTCCTCATATCCCTCGCGGGTGACGAGCTGGGATGCATCGCCCTCTGCCAGGAAGACGACGTCGGCGTACACCGCGCCCTGGTCGGTCATCACTCCGACCACCCGGCCCGCGTCACGGATCAGGGCGGTGGCGTGGCAACCCGACAGCACGGTGACACCCAGATCTTCTGCCGCCTCGGCGAGGAACCGGTCGAACAGCGGCCGCTGTACCGTGTAGCAATGGTGGAAGATCTCCGCTCCCTCCGGTGCCAGGCCGACCAGGCCGACGCCGTCGGTCGCCAGGAGGCCGCGGCGGTAGACCGGGCGCTCCACCGGAGCGTGGCGCAGGATCTCGGGGCCGAAGGCGTCCTCGGCCACCAGGTTCTCGCAGAAGTAGACGGCGCCGGACCAATTCTCAGCCCCTGCATGGCGTCCCCCTTCCAGCACCAGCACGGGAACCCCGGCACGGGCCAGGGTGGCGGCGGCGGTGATACCAGCGGGTCCGCCGCCGACAATCACCACGTCGGATTGCAGGGCCATCTCGCGTTCCTTCCTGGGGAGCCTGACCACGGGGAGTGGCCATGGCCTCCCCCTGCGATCGCCTTTTTCGAGCACCGCAGGCCACAGAGTCGCACAGAACCGCCACGAGGAAAATCTGCGGTCCTCCGCCGTTATCGGCCTACCGGCGGATTCTTTTTAATGAGACCGTTGCGTGATGCCATGCGTTGGAGGCCCGCGGGAATCAGGGGGGAAAGGCGCGGCGTTGCTTCATGCATCGCAGAGGACCGGCTCTGGCGGCGGTGACGCTGGGATGTGCGAGCTCGCGGTCGCGCAAGGCGTCGGGCAGGCGAGCGGGTGTCGCCAGATCGTCCGGCGGCGGAGGCCCCCAGGCTTCAACGCCCCGGCCGTCCACCGTTTGCGAAACACGCTGCACGCGCGAGTGCCCTTCCGTCTTCGCATGCCAGTGGTGTCGATACCGTTTCCCCTTCCAGTGTGATCCCACGGCATCGTCTCGTGGTGAATCACACGCGCCGAGGCCGCTTCCTGAGTGGGCGTAGGATGTCATTGCCGGATTGACAATAGGCGCGGCGTGCGGCTCATCTTGTTATTTAACGCATTGTTTTTTAAGTGATTCGCGGCTAATGCTCCTGCTGTGGGCGCCGAACATGTGGGCAGGAGGATGTCACTCCCCGCCTGCAGGGGCGGTTCAGCGCAGGAGGTCGCCATGCTCGATGGTATCCAGTCGGCCATCCAGGGAATTCGCGGCGCAGTGGGACGCCAGGCGGACGCGGCCCGCCACATCGCCGAGGTGGGTGCAATGGGAATCAAGGGAAGCAATACCAACGAAGACCCCACCACTCGTCCCGTTACCCCGGCTGAGGAAGACCGGGAGGCCCACAACGACGCTGACCTCGCCCGCGGTGCCGTGGAGCAGATCGCGGCGAGACATGAGGTGCAGGCAAACGTGGCCTCGCTCCGCGCACAGCGTGACGCGGAGGATCATCTGCTCGACCTGTTCGCGTAGGCTTGGACCGGCATCAGCCGGCGGCGCGATCGGATTGCCCGTTGCCTCAGCGCCCCGAGTGCACCTGCCGATGACGGAGAGTCATGGTGGGTCGAGAACCCCATTACAGCACAGGGCACGCGGAGGGCTTCGCTCTCATCGAGCTGATCATCGCCGTGGCGATGATGGCGATCCTCGCCGGGGCGATGGTCCCGAACGTCGTTGCCCAGCTGGATCGGCAACGAGAGGAAACGACCCGCGAAGAGATGGCGACCCTCTACCGCGCGATCGTCGGCGATCCCGGGAACGGTGTCACCGGATTCCTGGCGGACATGGGGCGATTGCCTGCGGGTGACAGCCTCGCGGACCTGATTGCCCAGGGAAGCCAGCCGGGCCACGCCCTGCAGACCGGCGCCGTGGCCATTGGCTGGAGCGGGCCCTACGTCGTGGGTGGCTTTCAGGGCGGCGACTGGCTGCGTGATGGCTGGAACCACGGCTACCAGTTCAGCTCCACCACTGGCCAGATCACCAGCGCGGGCCGGGACGGGAGCATCGGCACGGCGGACGATCTGGTGATGCCCGCCGTGGCAGTACGAGTGACCGGGGCGCTGTCGGTGTTGGTGCGCGCGGACAGCGCCCTGGTGGCCGGCAACACCGTGGTCCTCGACGGGGACACGGCCAGGGTCTACGCGTACTACTCGGCCGGGGGCATTGAGAGCTCAGTCGAGCTGGAGTGGTCGGGTCAAGCATTCCGAACGCCGGTGGGACAGCCTCTCCATCTCGGGTTCCACGCCGTGCGCGTGGTGGGCCAAGACGGAGGCAGCAAGGGCGACTACACTGGCCGCCAGGTGGTCATCGCGACGCCGCTCTACGGCGCGAGCGGCCACGCGGATGTCTACCTGTCGATGTGAGCCATCGCACCACGGCCGCACGTTGCGCGAGCCCGTCGGGAATCGCCGCCGCAGACCTCAGCCACCCCGCGGCGCTGCCGATGGTTGTGCAATATGGGAGGTCGGTCCGCCAGGTGGTGCGGTGCATGCGAGCGCGGCTTCGCGTTTATCGAGCTGCTGGTGGTGATCGCCGTGCTGGTGGTTCTCGCCAGTGGCGTGGTTCCTGAGCTCGCGGTGCGGATCGACGACGCGCGGGAGAGCGCGACCCGCCACGAGATGACGCGGCTGGTGCGTGCCATTCAGGGCAACCCGGCGATCGGTCGCGAGGGGTACGTGGCGGACATGGGCCGCCTCCCCGCCAGTAACAGCCTCACGGAGCTAGTGAGCCAGGGCAGTCAACCGGCCCATGCCGTGGGACTCGGTGGGGTAGGCATGGGCTGGGCTGGTCCGTACGTGACCGGAGCGCTCCAGGGAAACGACTGGCTGCGGGATGGCTGGGACCGGCCCTACCAGTTCGTCTCCGCCAGCGGTCAGGTTACCAGCGCGGGTCGCGACGGCAACTTCGGTACCGAAGACGACCTGGTCATGCCGGATGATCCCATCGAGGCACAGGGCCGGCTGTCGATGATCGTGCGTGCTGATGATGCCCTCGCGCCGGGTACGACCGTGACCCTCGACGACAACACGGCGCGAGTCTACGTGTATTACCCGGTCGACGGTGTGGAGACCGCCCTGGAAATGGTCTGGTCCGGCGCCACTTTCGAGACACACGGCGGACAGCTCATCCCCCTCGGCCTGCGGGCGGTGCGCGCCATCGGCCAAGACGGGGGCGCCCTCGGTGACTACACGGGGCGGGAGGCGGTGGTGACCGTAGCATTGCGCGTCGCCCGCGCGGATGCGGCGATCTATTTACCGGGCGATTCCCCGGCTGCCGTCGGTGGTGACGGCGACGGTGACGGTGTTGATGACGGAAATGACGTCGCACCATCCGACCCGAACCGGTGTCGCGATGTGGATCGCGACGGCTGCGACGACTGTATCAACACGGGCGCCGACGACAGCGGCGGTGACCCGGCGAACGACGGTCCCGACGCCGATGGCGACGGGATTTGCGACGCGAGTGACGACAGTGACGGCGACGGGGTCAGCGACGCCAGCGACATCTGCCCGGACACCCCGCCCGCCACGGTGGTGGACCCGACGTCGGGGTGCTCGATCGCCGAGCTTGTACCGTGCGCCGGGCCTTTCGGTTCATCCGAGCCGTGGACGAGCCACGGTGACTACGTCTCGGCCGTGACCCAGACCGCCCAGGCCTTCCTGGATCAGGGCCTGATCACCCAGGCGGAAAAGAACACCATCGTGGTGCAGGTGGCCCTCTCGGACTGCGGCGACAGCCACTGATCCAACGCGGTGAGCGCCCGCGGGCGAGGGGTGCGGCGCCGCGGCGGCGCGTCTTGGTGCCGCCGTTCGCGGTACAAGAAATCCCCCGACACGCGAGCCGATAAGGTGATCCAAGGTCTGCGCGGGGCTGCCGATAAGGAACGAAGACGACCACCCAACCGGAAGGACGAGCGGCCAGCTGGGTTGGCTGCCAGCCGCCTTTCCG
>JASFUG010000259.1:0-4865 GCA_050050395.1 Nitrospirota bacterium | reverse complement strand
TCCCTCGCGGTTGGAGCTGGTCTGGGGTGACGGCCACCGGTCCGACTACCCGGCCTTGGAGCTACGCCTGCGCTGTCCCTGCGCGGAGTGTCTCAGCGGCGGCGAACGCCACGTACGGCCGGCACCCGCACCGGATGTGACGCTCGATGCGGTCGAGCCGTTCGGCAACTATGCTCTGGCGCTGCGCTTCAGCGATGGGCACGGGTCCGGCGTGTACCGCTGGGAGTACCTGCGCTACTGGTGCCCGTGCGACCCGTGCTGGACTCGCCGCGAGCGGGAGATGGGGCGCGAGCAGCCGGATGACGCAATGGCCTCTCATAGTCACGGATCCTGCTCGGCGTCGTCCGCGCCGTCCTCCCCGCCGTCAGCGGCCCAGCCCCAGCCCCTGGTCTTCAAACGCCCATGAAGCGGGTCGCCGCCATCGTGATGAGCCTTGTGCTCCTGGCATGTTCTTGTGAGGACCGCGAGGCGAGTAAACGGATCGAGGCCGCAGACGACGCCTACCGTGCCGGCCACTACGACGAGGCCCGGGAGGGCTACGAGGAGATCCTCCGTCGCTGGCCCGACTCATCCGCAGCGATCCGCGCCGAGGAGGGGCTCGCCCGGCTCGATGTCGCCCCGCACGCGCCGCCCGCGCGCCCGTGACGCCGCGCCTGGTGCCACGCTGCGTCGTCCGTGTCGCAGAGTGAGACGCCCCCGCCGTCCAGCGGGTCATCACCTCGCCAGCAACGAACGATTTTCTCGTGTTTTCAAAGTCTTATCGTTCTGGCATTGCTATTGCAGATGTCCCGGCGACACCTTGATCCCCGGGGAGACTTGCCATGGCTCGCTGTACCTACCACATCGTGAACCCCACCACGCGGGAGCGGAGCATCATCACCTGGGATCGCGATCGTGGTCAGGTATGGGGGCCGATGGCGCGCTCGCTCCGCGCCAAGGCCAAGGAGTGCGAGGAGACCGTCCTGTCGTGGGCCCCGGGGATCATCGATTCCACGGCACCCCATCTACGCAGTGACCACGGCCTCCTGTGTCTGTTGCGCGAGATCGGCTGGGAGTTCGCTCCCCCCTCCGGCAAGGGGTAGACGCGGCGGTCCACTCGGGCCGCGACCGGGTTCGAGAGCTTCGGTTGGACCCGCGATGGCCGAACGGCCTAAGCCAGGTCCCTGGCCGAGATCCCGTGCTTGTTCAGGAGGTGGTGGAGCGTCGGTCGGCTGGTACCGAGCTCGACAGCGGCGCGGGAGACATTGCCACCATGCTTCTCCAGCGCCTTGATCATCACCTCCCTCTCCACCCGATCACGGGCGGTGCGCAGATCCAGGTTCGTCACACCGCGGTCCGGCTCCGCCAGCTCCAGGTCGGAAGCCGTGATCCGGTTGTCGCTACAGACGATCACGGCCCGCTTGATGCGGTTCTCTAGCTCGCGCACGTTGCCCGGCCAATCGTGGGCAAGGATCGCCTCTACCGCCTCCTTGGTAAGGCTCGCCTTGATATTACTCTCACGTGCGTAGCGCTTTACGAATGCCTTCGCCATCAGCTCTGCATCCTGGCCACGCTCCCGCAATGGCGGCAACTGGAGCTGTATCGTATTCAGACGGAAGTAGAGGTCTTCGCGAAAACTCTTTGCTAGGATGGCCTCTTCGAGATTGGCATTGGTGGCGGAGACGACCCGGACATCCACCTCGATCGTCTTGTGACCCCCGACGCGCTCGATGGTCCGCTCCTGCAAGAAACGCAGCAGCTTCACCTGCAGGTGCAGGGGCATCTCGCCGATCTCGTCGAGCAGCAGGGTGCCCCCGTCGGCGTACTCCAGGCGTCCTTTGCGGAGGGCGTGCGCGCCGGTAAATGCGCCCTTCTCGTGACCGAAGAGCTCACTTTCGAGCAGGTTTTCGGGAATCGCACCGCAATTGATCGCCACGAACGGCCCGTGCCCACGGTTGCTACGCTCGTGCAGGGCGCGCGCGATCAGCTCCTTGCCGGTGCCGCTCTCGCCGCTGATCAGGACCGGCGCCTCGGACGCGGCGACCTTGTCCACCATCGCCATCAGCTCGACCATCGCCCGCGAAGTCCCCAGGATCTCCCCCTCGAGACCCTCCTGCTCCTTGAGCCGCTCCTTCAAGCGGGAGTTCTCCAACTCCAGGCCGTACATGTGAAGGTTGCGGCGCAGGATCACCTCCAGGTCGGCAATCTCCACCGGCTTGGCGAAGAAGTCGTCGGCGCCGCGATCCACCGCCTCCAGGGCGGTGTCATGCTCGTCGTTGCCGGTGATGACGATCACCTTGGTGAGGGGCCACCGGCTGCGGATCTCATTCAGAACGCCGAAACCCTCGGCGCTGCTATCGGTGTGCGGAGGCAGTCCGAGGTCGAGGAGAACCAGTGGTGGCTCCTCGAGCCCCATGATGCTGAGCGCCTCGCCCCGCTCTCCCGCCTGCAGGATCTCGTACTCCGCATTCAGGGCCCACTTCATCTGGGTCCGGATGCTTTCCTCATCGTCGACGATGAGGATCTTGGGCTTACTCATCAGACAGCTCCTCGAGTGTGGATACGACAGCGCGGGGCTGCAAGACCCCTCCTTTGCCATGGTCGCTGCCCGCCACTACTCGCAACCATTCCGCGCCAACCTGCGGAGTGTCAGCATACTTGACAGCTCAACGGCACGGCAACGGCGGAGCCACCCTCTTACGGTGATCGATCTCCGGCGCTCGGCCAGATGATCGTGAGCTGGTCAAGCCGGCGGCCTGCCGGCAGGCAGGTGCACGGTGAAAGTCGTCCCTTCGCCCATGCGCGACTCGACCTGCAACCTGCCACCGTGGGCCTCGACGATCGCCCGTGACTGGAAGGCACCGATTCCGAGCCCGGCCTTCTTGGTGGTGCTGAACGGGCGGAACAGCTCGCGTTCGATGAACTGCGCCGACATCCCCGCCCCGGTGTCCGCCACCTCGACGGACACGCCTCCCACATCGTGGTGCACCGCGACCGACACACTGCCATCGCCGTCGATGGCCTCCCGGCCGTTGTTGCACAGGTTGTAGAAGACCTTGGTCAGCTCGTCGCGGTCGGCCCGAACGATCACCTCGGGTTGGTCGCAGAAGGGCCCCTCGATGGCAACCTCCGGCGAGGATGGCAGCCGTGTGAGGACCTCACGCAGCAGCGCCAGCAGCTCCACTTCGCGGAGCTCGAGGCGACTGACCTCGGCGAGGCCGCGAAGGTTGGTGGTCATGTCGCGCATCTTCGCCACGATCCCGGCGATCGTCCCCATGGCATCCCGCTGGAACTCCGGGTCACCGATGTTCGCCTTCGCGTTCTGCACGATGAGGGCCAGCATGTGCGCAAAGTTCTTCAGGTCGTGCACGAGAAACGAGGAGACGCGATGAAACGCCTCGACCTCCCGGTGGCTGGCAAGCTTCTCGGCGAGCATGGCTGACCGGAGGGCCGAGGCACCTTGACCGGCAAGGGCATCGAGAATCGCGGCGTCCTCCTCGCCGAAGGTGGCGCCGCTGATCTCGGGGCCGACCGTGAGAAACCCGATGCACTCGCCCCCGGACATGAGTGGTCCGACCATCTCGACACGCATCGGCGCGAAGATCTCCGTCAGGTCGGGCAGCGGGTCCTCCCTTCCCTCCTCCGAAACGGCGCGGACCCGGGCGCGTCCCGCCAACGCGCGCGGCAGGGGATGGTCGACCGCGAGTGACTTCTCATCCGGTTCCGTGCCGTGGACGCGCATCATCACGAAGTGCTGCCCTGCATCGTCCAGGAGCCACAGGCTCGCCTCGTTCACCCACAGGGTCTCCGCGACCATCTGGACGATCTCGGGAACGATCTCTTCCACCGAGATCTTCCCGCTCAGGCGGCGGGTGAAGGTCAGCCATTCTTTCTGGTAGTCGTAGCGGTGGCGGTAAAAGTTGGCGGCGATCAGGCGCCCGAGCCGGCGCCGCAGCCCCTCGGAGAGGAGCACCGCCGCCAGGAACAACAGGGCGAGGAAGACGAAGAGATCGCGTGCCAGGAGGTCGTAGCGTCGTCCGACGAACTGGAACCCCTGGGCCATCAACCCCACGGCCACCAGGTAGCTCCCGACCAGGAGGACGGTGAGGGAGTTGTAGACCACGTACCGGGAGATGAAGACCTCCACCTCGAGGAGCCGGTAGCGAACGATGGCGAACGCCAGAAATGACAGGCACACCACGGCCACGGCCGCGTTCGCAGACGCGTGATCGAGGCGCTCACTGGCAAACAACAGGGTGTACGAGAGGCGGGCGAGGCAATAGACCAGCCACCCGCCCATACCCAGGACGAAGAACTTGGCACGCCACCGTACCTCCCGGGAGGAGCTTCGGTAGACGTTCTCCAGGTTGAGGAGCGACCAGACCAGGATGAGAAAGACCCAGACGAAGAAGGGGCGTCCTAGAGGTCCGAGGCGCAGGACGGCCTCCGGTGGTCCGTAGTAGAGGTCCGGCTCAAGGAGCCACGGCTGTCCGCCAAGGACCGCCGCGACCGTCAGGATGCCGAGGGAGACGGCCCCGACCCAGCGCTCCCGCTGCGTCAGCCGGTAGTGGCTGCCCCGGGCGAAGCTGACGCTCACCCAGTACCACGCCGGTGCCTGAAGCGCGGTCCCCACGAGGGCGACCTGCGCAAAGGTCGCGGCCTGGACCAGATACTCCCCGCCCCACAGTAGTCCCAAAGCGCCACTTTGCAGTGCCAGCCCCACCATCGCCAGGAGGAAAGCGCGGTTGACCACAGGCCGCGGCGCCCGGGCGATGACCACGGCCCCCAGGATCAGGGCAAAGGTCATGGCCATGAACGGCGGCAGGGAGCGGTACCACATAGCTGGGGGCTGGGGGCTGGGGGCTGGGGGCTGGGGGCTGGGGGCT
>JASFUG010000258.1:0-4882 GCA_050050395.1 Nitrospirota bacterium | reverse complement strand
GCACCAGGAGCAGCCCGATGCCGGCGGCGAGAAGGATCAACGACGGGTTGCTCACATCCATCTTGATGCCGAACGCCTCGATCTTGTTGTTGCTCCCCGCCACCTTGCCGGTGACGAACAACATGCAGCCGCCGGCGATCAAGAGGCCGCCCACAATCATCACCACGAGATCAAAGAGTTCCATCGAGGTCTTCCTGTGTTGAATGAACCCGAATGGCGATCGCGATACCGATCATTTCGGCACGACGGGGCCGACGCTGTTGATCAGCAGGTCGCTGGCAGCGAGCCGTTCCACCGTGCGGCCCGGCGCCTTGGTGCCCTGCCCTTCCAGGCCGACCACGACCGCGCCCACGGCCTGCAGAGCATCCTTCAGCTCGTCCAGGCGGCCCCGCGCCTCGTCGACGGCACGGGCGGCCTGCCACCACTGCCGGCCAGCGTCCGTGAACACCACCCGCACCCTAGCCTCACCGAGGGCGAGCCCCACGGCCATACGCAGGGTTTCGCCGAGGTCCGAGGGCCCTTCGGGCGCGGCATCCAGGCGCACGGTGATGGTCATAGCAAGCGAGAGGCAGACGGGCCGACGGCCACGTTCCCGGCGACCGGCCCATCGCAAACCAACGATTCATCCATCTCCGGGTCGTCCCGCTCCGGACTGGCCACTCATCGCCGACGCCTACATCGTAGAGAGATCCCGCGCCACGACGGCTACCCCGGTCTCCGAGAGATCTCCCACCATGTCAGAGAGGGGCTTCGGATCCATCATGCGCCTTCCCGCCAGAGCGGCGTCGATCGCGTTTCTGTTGAAGCCGCGGATCACCTGGTCGTTGATCACGATCAAGGGCACGCCCGGAACGCCGTATTGATCGTATTTGTATTTCCCCACCGGGTCCCTCTCGATGTCGTATTCCTCGTAGGGGACGTCCAGTCGATCGAAGTAAGAGCGCGCCGCCCGGCAATACCCGCACCAGGATGTGACGTAGAGCTCGATCTCCGCCACCTCGGGCGATGCAGCATGCCGATCACCCGTCACGAAGGCGTTGATGCCATGCCAGTAGCGGACAATGGCGATGATCACGATGAGGGCGATCAGTCTCTTCATTCGAGAACCATGCCGAAATTCCAGGAGGCACACAACACGCCGTCAGACTCGGCCCTGATCGGCCGCTCCACACCGCACGAGCCCGCCGGATCACTCATCGAGATGAAAGAATTTCACCTGTCGGTCCGGGAGCGTCAGCGTTGCACAGGTGTTGCTGAAGCACGTGCTGCCGGGATTGACCACGAGGGTATCGGCCAGGGTCTCGGCGAACCGGCGATGGATATGTCCGACGATGAGGACGTCGTGGTCGAAGCCGTCCAGACGCGCCTCCCAGTGGGCCCTCTTTTCCGGATCCACCTCGCCCTTGAAATCGAGCAAGTCGATGCCGTCGACCCTGGAGTGTGGAGGGCTTGCGTGGACGACGTAGACGCGCAGCCCATCGATGATCAGCTCCATCTCATTCGGCAGCCGGGAGAAGAACGGCTCGACGAACTCCTTCTCCTGGGGCCACGCATGCCGGAGGGCCCGGGCGTCGTGGTTGCCGCGGATCACCCAGCAATTGTTTACCGTCAGGATCTCCACGACCCCGCGCAGCTCCTCGTTGTAGCCGGTGATGTCCCCGGCACAGATCACCGCCTTCACGCCCTCCGCCTCGAAGACCTCGAACGCCCGCCGCAGCGGCGCCACCATGGCATGGACGTCACTGACGAGGCCGAGCTTCGTCGCCATACCGACCATCTCCTCCAAATGTTCCGTGTGAAACAGAGACCTGCATCATCGCCGGTGGCGCCTACGCGTCCTCCAGGAAATCATCCGTGTTCCGTTCATTCCACACCGCGCACATCCGGTCGATGTCGGGCCGGGGATCATAGGCGTCCGCATCGAAGAAGATGGACAGCCAACCGCCGAGGTCCTGTTGCCAGAAACCATGGGTCGCCATGATCTGTTCCAGAACCGCCTTCATCTCGTCGGTGGCGATCAAGGCTCGAGACATGAGGTGGGTGGCCATCATTAGGTGGCTCGGTTCCACGACCTCCTGGAACTCCAGGTGTTCCTCATCGATCGCCTCCGCCCGGATCAGGTCGCCATACCGCGCCGTCGCCGAAGGAAACGGCTGCTTGCTAAGACGATAGAGGCCGTCACCCACGCACAGGACCTCGACGGAGGTTTCCAGCGCGTCGGGAAATACCAGCATCACGTCCTTTCTCTTCACGGAGCCTCCAGACGCAGCGGCATCGTTCCTACCACGCCCCGTTTCCCCGCCCAAGTCCGCACCGGCCATCGTCCTTCAAAATCACCCCGAGCGACGCCGCGGAGATGCATGGTGCGCCGATCAAACCCCGTGTCGTGGAGAGCTCCTCGAGCACGCGATCCGATGCGTCGAAGATGTGCTACGCGAAGGCCACGACGCGATCGCTGGTGGTGACCTGGACCATGTGGTCGTGCTGGCTGCCGAGGCGCACGTCCGCGCGAGGCGCCATCCCGGCGGCCTCGGCGTTCACCGCGCACACGGTGACCTCCGTGCGACCGAGCCACGGGACGATCGGGCCGCGCTCGACGTTGGCCACCCCATCGGCCATGAGGAAGAGTCGCGTCACGATCCCCTGCCCCACCGCGGCCGCGATCAGCCGCGCCACCCGGCGCGCGTCGGCGGAGTCAGGGCCGTGGGTGAGGAGGATGCTCAGGGTGCGCGGACCGGGCTGCGTCGTGGAGCCTTCAGCGGTGCGGCCGGGGCTCATCTAGGTCTCCGGCGCGGCGGGCGCCGCGGTGGCGGCATCGTCGTCGAGGGCGATCTCCTGCTGGGTGGTGCGCGCCTCGGCGAACTCCGCCACGGTGGGCAGGTCCGAGAGCTTCTTCAGGCCGAAGACCTTGAGAAAGTTCTTGGTGGTGCCGTACATCAGGGGCCGGCCGGGGATCTCACGCCGTCCGACGATGCGGATCAGATCGTGCTCCATCAGGGTCTTCAGGGTGCCCATGGGATTGACCCCGCGTACCGCCTCGATCTCGGCGCGGATCAGAGGCTGCTTGTAGGCGATCAGGGAGAGGGTCTCCAGGGCCTGCTGGGAGAGGCGGATCTTGCGCGGCGGATGGAGGTCGGCGACCCACACCGCCTGGGCCGGCTTGGTGGCGAACTGGTAGCCCCCCGCCACCTCGACGATCTGGATGCCGTGGTGGTCCTCCCGGTACTCCTCGATGAGACCGTCCAGCACCTCCAGGGCGACCTTGCGGTCGTAGCCGTGATTGCCGGCGATGTCCGCCAGGCCCGCACGCGGCAAGGGCTCGCCGGTGGCGAGGAGCAGGGCCTCGAAGGCCGCCCGCAGGTCGCGATGGCTCACGTCAGGCACTCCATAGGGCCCCCGTAGGCCGGGCTCCGCCCGGCACGGCGGGCAAAGCCCGCCCTACCCCTCGCGCACTCCTTCGGGAAACACACAGATCCCCTTGGCGTCTTTGCATCTTGGCGAGAGGTCATCACGGTTTCACTCGCGCTGCAAGGCGCGCTCACGCCTCCCCATCCGGGTGCGGCAGCAGCGGGTCGTGGACGAGGTCGATGGGCCCGACCTCCGAGGGCTCTCGGCGCAGGATCCAGATCGGTGCGAACGGCGCTTCCTGGCGGAAGGTCACCGCCTGCAGCCGGATCAGCTCCAGGAGGGCCAGGAAGGTGACCACCAGCTCGGAGATGGAACGCCCCCCCTGGAAGAGGTCGGCGAACAGGATCAGCTCTTGCTGCTCCAGCCGTTCCAGGATCACCCCGATCTGGTCCTTGACCGTGAGGGGCTCCATGGCCACCTCGTGGACGCCCTTGCCGGCGAGCTCCTTGACGATGACCTGAAACGCGTCCAGCAGGTCGACCAGGGTCAGCTCACGCAGCACCGTGCGGCGATCCGCCGCCTTCGCGCCGGAGATGCCGCGGAAGTGAAGGCGGGCTTGCTCCTCGGCCCGCTGGCGCAGGTGGTCGGCGGCATCCTTGCAGGTCTGGTACTCGACGAGCTGCTCCACCAGCTCGGCGCGCGGGTCGATCCCCTCCTCCCCCTCCTCCGCCGGCGGCTCGGGAAGCAGGGTGCGGGACTTGATGTAGGTGAGGGTCGCGGCCATCTCCAGGAAGCTCCCGGCGACCTCCAGGTTGAGGCGCTTCATGAGCTCCAGGTAGCCGAGGTACTCGTGGGTGATGGTGGCGATCGGGATGTCGTAGATGTCCACCTCGTGCTTGCGGATGAGGTGGAGCAAGAGGTCGAGGGGCCCCTCGAAGAACTGCAACGAGACCTGGTAGCCGTCCGCCTCGGTGCCGGTGTCGCTCCCTCTGGGCTGGGGTGTCTCCATGGGTGAAATGCGGTCAGCCATCATTCCCATAATCGGGAGCGGGTCTATGTGAGGATTCCATCGGGTTGGCCGACTGAAGTCGGCCCTACATGGCCCTACATGTAGGGCGGGTTTCAACCCGCCGGGGGGGGAGATCGCACTTTGTCTTTGGAAGGTTATCTCGCGAGATGCATGACCTCGCGCACGCGTGCCATGGTGACGGCGGCCTCCTGCCGGGCGTGCTCGGCGCCGGCGGCGAGGATCTCCGCCACCCGCCCGGGATTGCGCGCCAGCTCGACCCGCCGCTCATGGATGGGTCCCAGCTCCTCCCACATGTGGTCGCACAGCCGCGCCTTGCAGTCGAAGCAACCGATCCCCGCGCTGCGGCAGCCGGCGGCCATCTCCGCCTGGGTCTCCGCGGTGCTGAACACACGGTGCAGGTCGAAGACCGGGCAGTCGTCCGGCTCGCCGGGGTCGGAGCGGCGCTGGCGCCGGGTATCGGTGACGGCCCGGGCCATCTTCTGGCGCACGATCTCCTCGCCGTCC
>JASFUG010000257.1:0-4885 GCA_050050395.1 Nitrospirota bacterium | reverse complement strand
CTTCCTGGGCCGGGGCCAGGTAGCGCCAGGCCCCGGGACGTACCGCCCTGGGCAGGTCGAGGCGCGGCTATCGGCGCTGCTACCGGGTCATCTCACCGCCGCCATCAAGCGCGGCCTCGTGGCCTTCGGTCGCCGTGCGCCAGCCTTCCTCGACGCCGGGGCGCTGCTCTACGGCGTGGAGTCCCGTACCTCCTCGCCCATCCGCCTCGTACGCGGGGCGGATTACCAGTCCGTGACGGTTGCCGGCCTCTTCCCCGTCGGCGAGGGTGCCGGGCACGCTGGCGGCATTGTCTCCTCGGCACTGGACGGGATCGGCGCCGCGTTGGCCTTGCTGCGCACCCCCGTGTCATGACTCTACGCGCGGTGTGGGGCGGACGACTTGCCTTCCTGGAGTTTTACGCTGAACTAGGGAGCGACAGCGGCAGGTTGACTCGCCCACAGGGGGGAATGGATTGCTTCTAGGGCGCGCTGCATCGGGGGACCGGCGACCATGATCGTCGTGCACTACCAGACCACAATGGCAGTCCTCTTGGCTGTGGCGATCGGGGTGGCCGGCCTGGCCGTCGATCTCGCCACGCCGCTGGCCCAGGCGGGTGGCGTGGGATATGTGGCACTGGTCATTCCTGCCCTGTGGCTGCCATGGCGGCGGGCGTCGCTGGCACTCGGTGCCCTCGGCACCGTGCTGATCGCCATCGGTTACCCCGGGGCGGCGAATGCGGCCGGCCCGTGGGTCGCCGGCGGCGGTCGTGGCCTGGCGCTCGGCGCCCTGTGGCTAGCTGCCGCGTCAATGGGACGCTGTCGGGCCGCGACGATTCTCGGCGACCGGGCGGCTCATCTGCGTGCGCTCATCGATACCACCGCCGACGGCGTGATCCTCATCGATACCGCCGGCACGGTGCAGGAGTTCAACGCGGCGTGCGAACGGCTCTTTGGATACACTGCCACGGAGGTGACCGGGCGCAACGTCAACATGCTCATGCCGCCGCCCTACCATGACGAGCACGATGACTACCTGCGTCATTACCGGGAAACCGGGGAGCGGCGCATCATCGGCACCGGGCGAGTCGTGGAAGGACGGCGCAAGGACGGCTCGGTGTTCCCCATGCAGCTCTGGGTCGGTGAAACCACGGAAGGCAAGGAGCCGGTGTTCGTGGGCACGATCCGAGACCTCACGGAGAAGGAGCTCGCGGCCCATGCCCTGAATCAGGCCAAGGAACAGGCGGAGGCCGCCAATCGCGCAAAGTCGTTGTTCCTCGCCAACATGACCCACGAGCTGCGCACGCCGATGAACGCGGTGCTCGGCTACGCGCAGATCATGCGCAATGACGCGACGATCTCGGAGAGCCATCGCGCGGCGGTCCAGGCGATCATGCACGCGGGCAACCACCTCATGGAGCTGATCAACGATATCCTCGACCTCTCGAAGATCGAGGCCGGTGCCATGGAGGTGCGCACCACGGACTTCTCCCTGTGGGACCTCGCGGAGGGACTCGCGGACATCTTTCGGGTGCGATGCGAGGAGAAGGGCATCGGATGGCGCGTGGAGAACGAGGTGCACGAGCATGCCCTGGTGCGCGGCGACCACGGCAAGCTGCGCCAGGTGCTGATCAATTTCCTCGGCAACGCGGTGAAGTTCACGGACGAGGGGGAGGTGGTGCTACGCCTCAGCCGCGATGGCGAGCGGTACCGGTTCGAGGTGGCGGATACGGGCCCAGGGATCGCGGCGGACGCGCAGGAGCAGATCTTCGAGCCGTTCCACCAGGCCGAGGTCGGGCGCGCCAAGGGTGGCACGGGGCTCGGACTGGCGATCGCGCGCCGCCAGATCGAGCTGATGGGCGGGGAGCTCGGGCTCGAAGCCCGTCCCGGCGAGGGCAGCCGGTTCTTCTTCACTCTCAGCCTGCCGGTGGTCGAAGAAGGCGGGGCCCAGCATACGCAGGAGGCCGAGCGGATCGTGGGCCTGGCGCCCGAATGCGGGGTCGACGCCTTGGTGGTGGACGACGTCAAGGATAATCGCGACATCTTGCAACACATGCTGACCACCATCGGCGCGACGGTGCGTACGGCCGGTGACGGCCGCGAGGCACTCGAGCAGGTGCGCGAGCGACATCCGGACATCGTGTTCATGGATATCCGCATGCCGGTACTCGACGGGGTCGATGCGCTGGCCGAGCTGCGTCGCTCACAGGAGACCCGGGACATCGTGTGCATCGCCGTCACCGCATCGGGCATGCTCCACCAGAGCGAGCACTTCCTGGCGGCCGGGTTCGACGCCATCGTCAGCAAGCCGTTCCACTTCGAGAGCATCTATGAGTGCCTGCGCACCCACCTGGGGACCCGCTTCCTCCACCAGGAGGTGGACCCGGCCGCCGGGTATCCACGGCAAGAGCCCATCGACCTGGCGGCCATCGTCCTGACGGACGAGGTTTACGAGCGTCTGATCAAGGCAGCACGGGTGAACGACTTCACCGAGATCGACGCCATCCTCGACGAGGTGGCGGTCGGTGACAACGGCTCCCGTGACCTCGCCCACCACCTGCGCGGTCTGCTCCGCCGGTACGATAGCGCGGGGATCCTCGCGACCCTCGAGAAGGTGCGCCATGGCTGACTTGACGCCGGCGGAGATGGCAGGTGCCAAGATCCTGATCGTCGACGACGTGCCGGCGAATCTCGATGTGTTGCGGAACATCCTGGCCTCGGGCGGCTACCGGATCTTCTTCGCCACCAGCGGCGAGGCCGCCCTGCGCGTGGCCACGGAGGTCCTCCCCGATGTGATCTTGCTCGACGTGACCATGCCGCAGATGGATGGCTTCGAGACCTGCCGCCGGCTGAAGAAGATTGACGGCGTACGGGAGATTCCGGTGATCTTCGTCACCGGGCGGACCGAGATCGAGGACCTGGCCAAGGGGTTCGACGTGGGTGGCGTGGACTACATCACCAAACCGATCAAGCGACCGGAGGTCGAGGCACGGGTGCGGACCCACCTGCAGATCCAGGACCTGATCCTGCAGCAGAAGGAACACCTCGTAGCGCTCCAGCGCTCCAAGGAGGAGCTTCAGGAGCTCAACGCGACGAAGGACAAGTTCTTCTCGATCCTGGCGAAGGACCTGCGTGGACCGCTCGCGGCGATCGCGCAGGTCAGCGCCTCGCTGCGCCGCTCGGTGGGCGTGGACGGTCCCGTGAGCGATCGGATCGACCAGCAGCTTCAGGGGGTGACCGCCACCGCCGAGACCGTTCTCGGACTGATGGAGAACCTCCTGGAATGGCCGCGGGTGCAGACGGGTCAGAAGCTCGATCTCTTCGATAGCCCGGTGGCGAATCGCGACCTCGAGTACCTCGTTCAGGGTTTGAACAAGCTGCGTTTCCTCTCCCTGGCCGATACCCGGGTGACCGACCAGGGTCTCGCCCACGTCGCGCGGCTTGCCGAGCTGCGTGAGCTGCATCTCGATAACACCGTGATCACCGATGACGGGCTGCGGCACCTGACCGCCCTGCGGGAGCTGCTGATCCTCGACCTGAAGGGAACGCAGGTTACCGACGCCGGTCTGGAATACCTGACGCCCCTGGAGAACCTCCAGGGGCTCTACCTGACCCGCACCGCGATCACCGACGACGGCCTCGTCCCGGTCGGGAGGCTGCGCAACCTGCGCACCCTGATCCTCTGGGACACCGGCGTCACCGACGCCGGCCTGCACCACCTCCATGGCCTCGCCCATCTGAGTGAGCTGATTCTCTGGGGCACCGACGCCACCGCGGCCGGCGCCGCCACCCTCCGCGATGTCCTCCCCGACTGCGACGTCAGTGTCGACATGGCGGAGTAGGGGCTACGGTGGTGCCACTCATCGCCCTCGCGAGCCGAGGGACCCACCTCCGCGGCACCGCTGCGGTGCCCGCTCTGATATGGAGCGGGACTCCACGCGCCCCCCTCGCCGCCCGGCACATGTCCGGGCGGCTTCACCCCCGGTGGCTGGAGGGCGAGGAGCCCTCCATCAGACCGTATGGAGCGTCCCGCTCCATACGGTCTACGGGCTGACCGGCCCCTCGGCCGGCTCTTCGGGCTGGAGGCGGCGCGCCGCCTTCTTCAGCTTCGCCTGGGCCTTGGCCTCGCGGAACTCGCGCTTCTTCCTGCGCCGCTCCTCGTAGCGCAGGTGGTTGTAGAGGAAGAGCGGTACCATGACCGTGGACAGCAGCGACGAGGCGCCGATGCCCCAGATCAGCGAGGTCGCCAGGCCGTTGAAGATCGGGTCCAGCAGGATGGTCATGCCGCCGATGGCGGTGGTGCCGGCGGTGAGGAGGATCGGTCGGGTGCGGATCGCTCCGGCGGTCACACAGGCATCCCGGATGCTCATACCCTCCGCGAGGCGCTCCATGGCGAATTGCACCACGAGAATGGAGTTACGCACGATGATCCCACCCAGGGCGATCATGCCCATCATCGAGGTGGCGGTGAACCAGGTGCCCGTGAGCCAGTGGCCCGGCATGATCCCCACCAGGGTGAAGGCGATCGGGGACATCACCACCCCCGGCAATGCGAAGGAGCGGAACCACCCCACCAGCAGGAGCCACATTACGAGCAGGGCGACGCCAAAAGCACCTCCCATGTCGCGGAAGGTCTCGACGGTGATGTACCACTCACCGTCCCACTTCACGACCGCGTCCTTCTCGTGCTCCGGCTGCAGGAAGAGGTGCTCCTTGACCGGCTTGCCCGCCTTGGTGGTGATCTCGCTGATCGGTCCGTAGGTGTTGATCAGGGCGTACAAGGGCGAGGCGTTGCGGCCGGTGACGTCCCCGATCACGTAGATCACCCGCTGCAGATTCTTGTGGTGGATCGATTTCTCCTCCACGGTGCGTTCCACTCGCACCAGCTCCGAGAGTGGCACCATGGTGC
>JASFUG010000256.1:0-4935 GCA_050050395.1 Nitrospirota bacterium | reverse complement strand
GAACTCCCCCTCGCGGAGCTTGCGCAGGCGCGTGTCCAGGTTGCCGCGCAGGGAGACGATCTCCAGATCGGGACGCTCCCGCAGGAGCTGGGCCTGGCGACGCAGGCTGGCGGTGCCGACCCGCGCGCCCTGCGACAGGGCCTGGATGGATCCGGCGGTGTGGGACAGCAGGGCATCGCGGGGATCCTCCCGCTCGCTGGTGGCCACCAGGCCCAGGCCGTCGGGGAATACCGTGGGGACATCCTTCATCGAATGCACCGCCAGGTCGACGCGGCCGTCGAGGAGCGCCTCCTCGATCTCCTTCACGAACAGTCCCTTGCCGCCTACCTGTGCCAGGGGGACGTCGGTGATCTTGTCCCCAGTGGTCTTGATGATCTGCAACTCGACTCGCAGGCCGGGATGGGTCGACTCGACCTGCGCCTTGACCCAGTTGGCCTGCCACAGGGCGAGCTTCGATCCGCGGGTGCCGACGGTGAGTTTGGCTTCGGGCATGGGGGACCCTTTGGGTGAGGGGCGAGGGACTAGGTGTTAGGGGCTAGGGGAGGACAGCCCTTCGAGCTGGATGATCCGATGATAGAGACTGACCACCAAATAATTCGCTGGCGGCGACAGCGGCCATCCATCCCTAGCCCCCAGTCCCTAACCCCTAGCCCCTGCATTAAGGAAGTCTGAACATCTTACGGATGATGGAGATGGCGGTCTGGTCACCGTTGCGGGTGGCGTGTTTGAGGGCGACGGTGGGGCCGTGCAGGAACTTGTTGGTGAGGGAGCGGGCGAGGTGCTCCACCGCCTCGCGCTGCTCGTCCGTGAGGTCGGGCAGCCTGGCGAGGGCCTTCGCGGTCTCCTGCTCGCGGAACTGCTTGCCGCTGTCGCGCAGGGCGAGGATCAGGGGGGTGGCCGCGCGGCCACGCAGCCACGCCTCGAAGGCGGCGACCTCCTGGTCGATGATCTCGTGGGCCCGTTCCGTCTCTCGCAGCCGCTCCTCCTTGTTGGTGTCGATCACCGATTGGAGGTCGTCGATGTCGTAGAGGTAACAGTTGTCGAGGCGCTCGATCTCCGGGTCGAGGTTGCGTGGGACGGCGATGTCGATGAAGAACACCGGCTGGTGGCGGCGATCGTGCATCACCCGCGCCATGTCCTGGCGGCTGAGGACGTAGTCCGTGGCGCCGGTGGATGCGATGACGATGTCGGTGCGGATCAGGGAGTTGCCAAAGTCGTCGTAGCGGATCGCCGAGCCGTGAAACCGCTCGGCGAGCTGCACCGCCCGGCTGTAGGTGCGGTTGGTCACCAGGATCTTGCGTGCCCCGGCGCCGAGGAGGTGCTGTGCGGCCAGCTCTGCCATCTCGCCGGCGCCGATGAGCATCACCGTCTTGTCCTCGAGGCTGCCGAAGATCTTTTTGGCCAGCTCCACCGCCGCATAGCTGATGGACACGGCGCTGCGCGCGATGGCGGTCTCGGTCCGCACTCGCTTGGCGGTCGACAGGGCGCGCTCCATGGCGTGGTGCAGGACCGAGCCCGTCGCCCCCGCGGCGCGGGCGCGGGCGAAGGCATCCTTGAGCTGGCCGAGGATCTGCGGCTCGCCGACCACCATGGAGTCGAGGCTCGAGGCGACGCGGAAGAGGTGCACCACGGCCTGACGCCCGTGATGGTGGTAGAGGTGCGGCACCACGTCGGTGCCGTTGGTCTGTCTGGCGAAGAAGTGAATCAGCGAGTCGTAACCGCCCTCCGGATCTTCCACCGAGGCGTACGCCTCCACCCGGTTACAGGTGGACAGAAGGAGACACTCGGTGAGCTGCGCGCCGTCGTGGAGGCCACGGACCAGGTCGCACACCTGCTCCCGTGGAATGGCGAGCTGCTCACGCAGCGCCACCGGTGCGGTCTTGTGGGACAGGCCGACGGTGATGAGCTGCAGCGCCATCTATGCTCCGGGCGGCTTCAGGGCGTTGAAGAACTGGAAGCTGTGGAAGCCGGTGAAGAAGATGTTCACGATGATGTAGCTGAACATCGCGAGGGCGAACCCAGCGATCGACAGCTGCGCCGCCTTGCGGCCCCGCCAGCCAAAGGCCTGGCGCATATTCAGGATCAGGCCGTAGATCAGCCAGGTGCCGCACGACCAGGCGATCTTGGCGTCAAACGGTAGCTTGCCGTAGACGACCTCGGCCCAGATGGCGCCGGTCAATATTCCCAGGGTGAGGAGGGGAAAGCCGATCGCGATGGCCCGGAAGTTGATCTCATCGAGGGTGGCCAGGGGCGGTAGCCGCCGGAAGCTCGCGCCGGGGTGGTGCGACTTCACCTGACGCTCCTGGAGCAGATACATCCAACCCACGGCAAAGGCGATGACGAACGCGGCGTCGGCGAGGAAGGCGAGGCTGGTGTGGGCGAGGAACCAGCCGCTCTTCAGGATCGCCGGGACCTGGCCGCTCCCCTGGCCCAGGAAGGCGGCGTACAGCATCGGGATGAAGGCGATGGGCAGGACGAAGCTGCCGACCACCGGCAGCCGGTAACGCGCCTCCAGGCCCGCCAGGAGGATGATGATCACCCACGAGAAGAACACCATGCTCCCGCCGTGGGTGGCGGTGGGGAAGTGGCCGGTGCGGACCCAGATGGTCCCCAGGAGTATCGTGTGGGTGGCGAAGCCGACGATCACCGCCGCCAGGTAGACCCGGCCGACGGCATGCCCCCCGCGGGTGAAGTAGAGCAGGCTGAAGACCGTGCCTGCGAAATAGGCAGTGAGGGCGAGGTAGAAGAGCGGCAACATATCCCGGTGCTCGGACGAGATCGGTAGAAATAGGGCAGGCTAGACTACTACACCGCTTATGGCGTCGGCATCGCCTTGCCGCAGAGGCCGGCGCGCCGTGCGGGGGTGGACCATACCGGAAGTCCCCGTCGCGGCTCCATAAAGTCCAGCGTGGCGTTGTTGGGCCGCAAGCACTAGCGTTTCGGGGCTATGCCAACCCCCGAGCGAGTGGGCATTCGTCGTTGACCGCGGGTGACTCAAATGATAACCTCCCGCGCCTTTTTGCAGAGGAATTCCCTTTAGTTTGAGAGGTTTTGTCAGCGATCCACCCCTCGCCACAGAGCGCGGAGACATCGATGAACTTGGCCTTCAATCAGCAGAAGTTTGATCTTCAAATCGTAGATCAGGAATACCTCTTCAGTAACTTCAGCTGTTCCTCCGGCTGCCCGGTCAACACCCGCGCCGGGGAGTACGTACAGGCGATCGCGGAGGGTGACTTCGAGCGCGCCTACGCGGTCGCGCGAGGCCCCAATGTCTTTGCCTCGGTCTGCGGTCGCACCTGCTCCCATCCGTGCGAGCAGGCGTGCCGGAAGGGGGTCGTGTCGGAGCGGCCGATCTCGATCCGCGCCTTGAAGCGCTACGTCACCGAGAAGTACGGCGTCGAGATCACCCGCAATCTGGACAAGACCCTCTCTTTCTCCACCGCCGCCGGCAGCGTCAACCCGACGCCCAACGGCCACAAGGTGGCGATCATCGGCGCCGGTGCGGCCGGGGTCACGTGCGGGCACGACCTCGCACGGCTCGGCTACGAGTGCCACATCTACGAGAAGCTCGAGGTGCCGGGCGGGATGCTGTGGGTCGGTATCCCCGAGTACCGCCTACCGCGCGAGCTGATCAAGAACGAGGTCGCGGCGGTGGAGCACCTCGGTGTGAAGATTCATTACGGCAAGGAATGCGGCAAGGACTTTACGATTCAAAGCCTGTTCGATGAGGGCTTCGAGGCGATCTTTCTCGGAATCGGCGCGCACATCGGTCGCGATCTACCGTTGCCGGGCCGGGAGCTCCGGGGAATCCACGTGGGCGTGCCGTTCCTTCGAGCGGCGGCCCTCTACCAGCCGATCGACGACATGGGGGAGCGCGTGCTCATCATCGGTGGCGGCAACGTGGCGATGGACGCGGCGCGCACCTCTATCCGTGTACGACCGGATGTCAAGGAAGTGAAGATCACCTGCCTGGAGGCGCGGGATAAGATGCTCGCCTTCGAGTGGGAGCTGGAGGAGGCGTTGGAGGAGGGTGCCACCGTCTTCAATAGCTGGGGCCCCCTCGAGTTCGTCGGTGAGAACGGCCGTCTCACTGGGGTGAAGATGAAGCAGATCGCCTCGATCTTCGACGAGACTGGGCGCTTCAATCCCCAGTACGTCGAGGGGAGTGAGAAGATCTTCGAGTGCGACACGTGCATCATCACCATAGGCCAGGGGATCGACACCGGCTTCCTCACGGAAGAGGACGGGGTGACGGTGGGGCCGCGGGGCAACATCGAGACCGATCCGAAGACCATGCAGACCACGAATCCCAGGATCTTCTGCGGGGGGGACGCTGCGTTTGGACCACGCCTGGTCATCGACGCGGTCGCCGAGGGCAGCCGCGCCGCACGAGGTATCGACGAGCTGATCCAGGGGCGGCCGCGCATCATCAAGCTGTGGAGCTCCACCGAGGTGGCGAACCACCACATGAGCCCGATCATCGACCTCGATGCGAAGCAGCCGCACGACTTCGCGATGGCGGAGGACTACGACTATCTGCCGCGCGTTGATCCCCTGACCATCTCCCTCGATGACCGTAAGAACTGGAAAGAGGTGGAGCGGGTCTATACCGAGCAGCAGGCACGACAGGAGGGCAACCGATGCCTGCGCTGCAACTTCAACACCATCTTCTCTTCGGAGACGTGCATCCTGTGTGGTGGCTGTATAGACGTCTGTCCGGAGCAGTGCCTATCGATCATCGACGTCAACCAGATCGCCCGTGGAACAAGCGGGTCGGATATGGATCTGCTGTTGAGCAAACGCTACGAGGGCGAGGAAGTGCCCAACGGGGCGGCCATTATCAAGGACGATGCCCGTTGCGTGCGCTGCGACCTGTGTGTGCGCCGCTGCCCGACAGACGCCATCACCATGGAGAAGTTCGAGGAGAAGGAGGTC
>JASFUG010000255.1:0-4987 GCA_050050395.1 Nitrospirota bacterium | reverse complement strand
GACAGCGGGCGATGGGCTAGGACGGCGGCCCATGGTGTGGCGACGCCTCGGGTCTTCGGGAGTTTCCTCGAGAGGTTAGTGACGGCTGATCCTCGCGGCATGGCGATGCGACGGGCGTCTCTTCTTACCCCCGTCTACCGTCTACCGTCTACTTCCTACTTGCGCGGAAACAAAAGGGCGGCCCGGGTCTAGCCGGACCGCCCTTACAGGTCCCAACCCCCAATGGACGTTACTCGCCCGTCGCGGCCTTGTGGAGCTTGATCTCCACCTTCTCTTCCAGGCTGGCGTAGTACGCCTGGAGGATCTCCACGACCTCGGGCCGTGAGAACTGAGGCGGCACGTCCTCACCTTCGGAGAGCATCTTCCGCATCTTGGTGCCGGAGAGGAGCATCCGGTCCTCCTTGCCGTGGGGACAGGTCTTCATGGAGGCCATGCCGTCGCATTTCTTGCAGTAGAAGGTCCAGTCGATCTTCATCGCCTGGGTCTCCAGCGCACCGTGCGGGATCTCGTCGAAGATGTGGTGGGCGTCGAACGGGCCGTAGTAGTCGCCGACGCCGGCGTGATCCCGACCCACCAGGAGATGCGAGCATCCGTAGTTCTGGCGGAACAAGGCATGGAGCAGCGCCTCACGCGGCCCGGCGTAGCGCATGTCGAGGGGGTAGCCGGCCTGGAGGTAGGTGTCCTTTACGAAGTAATTCTCGGTGAGGGCATTGATGCAGTCACGCCGGACGTCCGCCGGGATGTCGCCTGGCTTCAGCTTGCCCAGCAGCTGGTGGATGAGGACGCCGTCGGTGATCTCGATGGCGATCTTCGCCAGGTACTCATGCGACCGGTGCATCGGGTTGCGGGTCTGAAAGGCCGCCACCGTGTTCCAGCCCTTCTCCTCGAAGATCGCCCGGGTCTGGGCAGGGGTCATGTAGATCCCCTCGAATTCGGTGGGGAAGTCGCCCTCGGAGAGGACCTTCACCGGCCCCGCAAGGTTGACCTCGCCCTGCTCCATCACCTTCTGCACGCCGGGGTGCTCCTGGTCCGTGGTCTTGAACACGCACTGGCACTCGTGGGCCTTGTCGATGGTGTACTTCTCCGTGACCGTCATGGTGCCCATGATGTCGCCACTCTCCTCGTCGACCAGGGCGACCTCCTCGCCGACGGCGATGGAGTCTGCCTTGCCCTTGGTGGTGGAGAGGGTGATCGGGATGGGCCAGAAGAGGCCGTTGGCCATCAAGTAGCGGTCACACACCCCCTGCCAGTCGGCCTTACCCATGAAGCCGTCGAGGGGGGTGAAGCCGCCGATGCCCAGCATGATGAGGTCACCGGTCTCCCGGGAGGTCATCTTCACCTGGGTGAGCCCCTTGGCCTTCGCCAGCTCTTCTTGACGCGCTGCGCCTTCCAGCAACAGTGGCTTGAGGTCACCTCCGCCATGGGGTCGTACCAGGGCCATAACCTTCTCCTCGCACATGGCAAACCGCCCGATCCCGAGGGTCCTGTGTCGGGTCGAGCGGCTCGCAGGAATAGAGAAAAAATCGCCGGGAGGAGACCACAAATAGGTCCCAACCGTCAACCTGCTGGCAGGCCAGGATAGATCCGGCCTGCGTGGGATGCAGGGAATAAATACCTGAAAATCCAGTTATCTTTCCGATCAATCGGCGACTGGACCCCGGTTTTGTCGTGGGACTTGCCTTCTCCAGGGGGCCGCGCTACGTTTCGGCTGGACAAAGCGGATGAGCTATGTCCGCTTTGTCCAATCATTACGACTGAGCAAGGAGCTAAGATGCGTCTCACCAAGGCGGGCGACTATGCCATGCGCGGCCTGATCTACCTCGCCCGGCAACCGCAAGGCGAGGTAATTCTGGTCAGCGAGATCGCCCAGGCGATGCACGTGCCGGAGAGCTTTCTCGCGAAGATCTTCCAGAGCCTGGCGAAGGCCGGCCTGGTTCGTTCCCACCGCGGCTATGGCGGTGGCTACTCGCTGAATCGGCCGCCGGTGGCCATCACTCTCCTGGAGGTGATCGAGTGTGTGGAGGGGCCCATCGTCCTCAATGACTGCACCGATCCTAACGCCAACCTCGAAGACGGAGCCGAGCATAACTGTAGCGAATCCTGCGTGGCTCAATCGGTCTGGCTGGAGGCCCAGGCCGCCGTACGTGAAATCCTCGAGGCGAAGACCATGGAGGAGCTGGCGGCCGTGCCAGGTCAATGCGACGGGGTGACTCCGATCTCCCTGACCGCCGTGAAGTAACCCAAATCATCTCCGACGAATGAGGAAGGACACCCAATGTCAGTAATCACAGAGAAGAGCGCCTGTCTGGGGCGGATCTACGTGGATCACGCCGCGACGACGAAACCGCTGCCCGAGGTGGTGGATGCCATGATTCCATACTTGCGGGAGGATTACGGGTCGCCGCAGAGTTTTCACGTCCTCGGGAGCGCGCCGGCGAAGGCCATGCAGCACGCGCGGGAGCAGGTCGGCGCCCTGATCGGCGCTCCAGCCTCCCAGATCACCTTCACCAGCGGCGGCGCCGAGGCCAACAACCTCGCCGTCAAGGGCGCCGCTCTCGCGGCCCAGCGCCGGGGCAAGCACATCGTCACGACCGAGGTCGAGCACTTCGCCGTGAACCACTCGGTCAAGTTCCTGGAAAAGTTCGGGTTCGAGACGACCTTCGTGGGAGTCGACAAGGCTGGCCGGGTCGACCCGCAGGCCGTGGTCGATGCCCTGCGTGACGACACCATCCTGGTCAGTGTCCAGATCGCCAATCAGGAGGTGGGGACCATCCAACCGCTGGCGGAGATCGCCCGGCGCGTGAAGGAGCACAATGCCAAGATCGTCGTGCACGCGGACGGCACTTACGCCGTCGGTCTCATCCCGACCAATGTCGAGGAGATGGGCATCGATCTCCTCTCGCTGACCGCGCACCGCTTCCACGGTCCAAAGGGCGCGGGGGCCCTATATGCCCGCAAGGGAGTGCGTTTGACCCCCCTGATCCACGGCGGTGTTCAGGAGTCTGGCAAGCGCGCCGGGATGGAGAATGTCCCGGCGATCGTCGGAATGGGGGTCGCTGCAGAGCGGGCCATGGAGGAGATGGGCGAGCGAGTCGCTCGGGTGCAAGCCATGCGCGACCGTCTGGAGCGCGGCCTGGTCGAGCGGATCGAGAACCTCTCCGTCAACGGCCATCCGGAGCATCGCCTCCCCGGCTACCTGGACGTCAGCATCGAGGGCATCGAGGGCGAGGGCACGCTGGTGCGTCTCGACATGCAGGGCGTGGCGGTGGCCAGTGGCTCCGCCTGTGCCTCCATGGCCTTGAAGGGATCGGCGGTCCTGCATGCGATCGGGGTCGACGAGGTCCTGGCCCAGGGGTCGATCCTCATCACCCTGGGTATGGACAACACGGACGAGGACGTGGACCGGCTGCTGGAGGACTTCCCGCAAGTCGTGGAGAAGCTGCGCGCCATGTCGCCGATCTACGGTCAGCGCACCCACTATTTTCGCTAGATCACAACCGCTGCCGCGAGGCAGCTCTACAGGAGCCAACCAATGCAACACACCGACTACAGCGCCAAGGTGATCGAACACTTCATGAACCCACGCAACATGGGCGAGCTGGATCAGGCCGATGCGGTAGGGACCGTGGGCAGCCCCGCCTGCGGGGACATGATGGACATCTATCTGAAGGTCGAGGATGACCGGATTGTCAACGCCTCGTTCAAGACCTTCGGTTGTACCGCCGCCATCGCCAACAGCTCGATGATGACGGAGATGGTCAAGGGCATGCGCCTCGACGAGGCCGAGGACCTGAAGAACCGCGACATCGAGGCGGCCCTCGACGGGCTTCCGCCGCATAAGATCCACTGCTCCACCCTCGCCGCGGATGCGCTGCACGAGGCGATCAAGGCCTACCGTGACAAGCACGCGGCCACGGCGCAGGGCGAGCAGGAGGTGGCTAGCCCATGACCGATGTCCGCGATATCCCCGTCGATGCGGAGCTCGATACCTACGGCATGCTGTGTCCCATGCCGATCTTCGCCACGTCGCGGAAGCTCAAGGAGCTGCAGCCGGGACAAGTCCTCAAGGTGTTCGCCGATGATGCGGGAATCTTGAAGGACCTGCCGGCGTGGTGCCGGCAGACCGGCAACGAGTTTCTTGGTTTTGTCGACGCCGAGGAGGACGAGTACGTGGGGCTGGTGCGCGCCGTATAAGTGGTCGCACGGGGCTGAGTGTTCTGGAGCAGCGAGGTTCCCGGCGCCCCGGGCGTGATACCTGTCCCGCCTGAGGGCGTCGGGCACGAGGTACGTTCGATGGTGGTATGGTCGCGCGCCGCGCGATCCTTGTGCTCCGTGCTTTCTTTTTCGCCACGACGCCTCTACCCTTCCGCCCCTCGGTGGGATGGCCCGGCCTCGATGCGGTGGCCGGCAGAGGTGGCGGTTCACTCGTATTGGGGATCCTGGTTATGGCGGATGCGCAGAAGAAGTTGCTGATCATCCAGACAAGTGGCCTCAGAACGCCGGAGCGGATTCCGGCACCGTTCTTCATCGCCACCACCGCGGCGGCCATGGACATGGACGCCACGATCGTCTTCACCATTCAGGGCGCATCCATCGTTCGCAAGGGCGCGGCCGAGCGGACCCATATCAAGGAAGGCGGCGCGAGCATCAAGTCGTTCCTCGACCAGGCCATCGAGGGTGGTGTGCGGCTGATGGTGTGCCACCAGGCGCTGGACCTGGTGGGCATGGAACCGGATGACTGCATCGCCGACGTGCACGAGATCGTCGGTGCCGCGGCGATGCTCGACATGGCGATCGACTCCGATATCGTTCTCACCTTCTAGCAGCCATCTTTCGCCACTGGGATCGGTCCAGGACCGATGGCAAGGCGGCGCGTGCCGCAGGACTTGCGCAAGTGGCAGCCGGCGTGATGCGTAGCCTCGCACGGGCTGAGCAGAGTGGTGACGGGAGATGAGGGCGAGCCGGACGTGGTAGCCGTCGCCGTCGC
>JASFUG010000254.1:0-5029 GCA_050050395.1 Nitrospirota bacterium | reverse complement strand
CTACGCCGCGAAGGCTGGATCGAGTGACGGACGCGCCAGGCACCCCATCTTTACGCCGTGTCCTCGGCCGTGTTCCTCGACGTACAGGAAGTACGCCTGCGGGCCCGGCCTGCGGGCCGGTGTGATTCTGAGGCACCTGCCACGCCCCACGGCCTGAGGGTGGCGCGTGACCGAGCAGCGTGATGCCGGTGGTGCCCTCTTCTCCCACAGTGGGCGAACGCGAAATCGGCACAGGCAGTGCGCCTGCACATGGGGCGAGAGTGCGCCCGCTGCGCGTCTGCCACGTCATATACCGCTTTGATACCGGTGGTCTCGAGAATGGCCTGGTCAACCTGATCAACCGCATGGATGTGGGGCGGTTCGAGCACGCCGTCGTATGTGTCGACGGCACCGGACCGTTCTCCGAGCGGATCACCCGTCCAGGGGTGCCTGTGTTGCAGCTCCACAAGCGGCCGGGCTTCGAAGTCGACTTCTATCGCCGCGCGTGGCGCGCCTTCCGCAGCCTCCGTCCCGACCTATTGCACACGCGCAACACCGCGGCTCTCGATGCCATCGCGGCGGCACGTCTCGCGGGGGTGCGCACCGTGTTGCATGGCGAGCACGGCCGTACCGCGGATGACCCGCGCGGCCTCAACCCGCGCCACAACCTGCTGCGGCGTCTCCACGCGCCCCTGGTGCGTCGGTTTACCACCGTCTCCAGCGACCTTGCCAGCTGGCTGGAGGGCACTGTCGGTATCCCCCGGCGCAAGATCGAGGTGTTGATGAACGGCGTCGACGTGGAGTGTTTTTGCCCTGGTCCCGTCGATCGGCGTGCGGTGTTGCCGGCGATCCCGGATACGGCGGTGATCGTCGGCACCGTGGGACGACTCGACCGGGTGAAGGGACACGGTGTACTGGTCGACGCGGTAGCACGGCTGAAGACCGATCCCGGCCATCCTGTCCACCTGGTCATCGTCGGCGACGGCCCGGAGCGATTCGCGCTCGAGCAACGCATCCACGCGGCGGGCTTGGCCGAGATCGTGCACTTGGTCGGTGTGCGCCACGACGTCGCCCCGCTCCTGCGGACCTTCGATATCTTCTGCCTCCCCTCCCTGGCCGAGGGCATCTCCAACACCGTCCTGGAGGCGATGGCCACGGGACTGCCGGTGGTAGCGACGGCGGTCGGTGGTAACCCTGAGCTGGTGGCCGACGGAGAGACCGGCCGTCTGGTTGCGGCCGGTGACCCGGACCCCCTGGCTGCCGGGCTTCGCCTCCTGATAGAGGACGATGGATTGCGTCGGCAGTGGGGCCTGGCGGCGCGCCGCCAAGCCTGCGGATCGTTCAGCCTGGAGGCGATGGTCCGGCGCTACGAGGCGTGCTACACAGAGGTGGTCAGCGAGAGAATTCGCCGGCGGTGAGAGTGTGCCGATATGGCCAGGGTACGGGATCGGAAACCAGCGGCCGCCGGTCTCGATGCGGTCACGATGGACGCTTCTGCGAAACGATCTACCCGCCGCGCAGAGGAAGTCTACTCCCTAATACCTAGGCCCTAATTTCTGTTTATCTCCCATGTGTGGCATCGCCGGTATCTTTCACGTGCACCAGCGGGACCGGACGGTCGACGCGGCTCTGTTGCAGCGCATGACCGACTCCATCGCGCACCGTGGGCCCGACGATTCCGGTTTCCACGCCGCTCCCGGCGTCGGCCTGGGGCATCGCCGGCTGTCGATCATCGACCTCGCCGGTGGTCACCAGCCGATCTACAACGAGGACGAGACGGTTGCGGTGGTGTTCAACGGCGAGATCTACAACTTCCTCGATCTGATCCCGGAGCTCCAGTCTCTCGGCCATCGCTTCCGGACCCGATCCGATACCGAGGTGATCGTGCACGCCTGGGAGGAGTGGGGGGAGGCATGCGTCACACGCTTCCGTGGCATGTTCGCCTTTGCCCTCTGGGACGCGCCGCGCCGCACCCTGTTCCTTGCCCGTGACCGGCTGGGGATCAAGCCGCTGTTCCACGCCCGCCTGGCAGATGGCACTGTCATCTTCGGCTCGGAGCTCAAGGCCTTGTTGTGTCATCCCGAGCTGCGGCGGACCATCGACCCGCGTGGGGTCGAGGACTTCTTCGCCTTCGGCTACGTGCCGGAGCCGCGCACCATTCTCGATGGCGTGGCCAAGTTGCCACCGGCCCACACCCTGACGGTCACGGCCGAGGGCGAGAGGCTCGCGTGCTACTGGCAGCTCGGGTTCGAGGACGAACGGCCCATCGAAGAAGGGGAGGCGATGGAGGAGCTCATCGCCCGCCTGCGGGACGCGGTGCACATTCGCCTCATTGCCGAGGTACCGCTCGGAGCATTCCTCTCCGGCGGGGTGGACAGCTCCGCGGTGGTGGCGTTGATGGCCGGGCTCTCCGAGACGCCTGTGACCACCTGCTCGATCTCGTTCGGCGACCCGGCCTACAACGAGGCCGCATTCGCGCGCCAGGTGGCCGAGCGCTACGCCACCGACCACCACGAGCACCGGGTGGAACCCGACGCCTTTGGCCTCGTCGATCGCCTCGCGGAGCTGTACGACGAGCCGTTCGCCGACTCATCGGCCCTGCCAACCTACCACGTGTGCGAGCTGGCACGGCGTCACGTCACGGTCGCCCTATCCGGGGACGGCGGTGACGAGAACCTCGCCGGCTACCGCCGCTACCGCTGGGACCGGGACGAGAACCGGCTGCGCGCGGTGTTGCCGCAAGGAATGCGCGGTCCGTTGTTCGGGCTCCTCGGCCGCCTCTACCCGAAGGCCGACTGGGCACCCAAGATCCTGCGCGCCAAGGCCACGTTCCAGTCCCTGGCGCGTACGCCGCTGGAGGGATATGCGCACTCCGTCGGGATCCTCGCGGATGACCTGCGGCAGCGCCTCTTCACCCCAGCCCTCCGCGCCGATCTCCACGGGTATCGCGCGGTCGACTCGTTCCGCGAGCACTTCGACGCCGCGCCCACGGACGACCCGCTGTCACGGATCCAGTACGTCGACCTCAAGACCTATCTGGTGGGAGATATCCTCACCAAGGTGGACCGTGCATCGATGGCCCACGCCCTGGAGGTACGGGTGCCGATCCTCGACCACCTGGTGGTGGAATGGTTGGCGACGGTGCCGAGCCGCCTCAAGCTCAGGGGTCGGGAGGGCAAGTACATCTTCAAGAAGGCGCTGGAGCCCCTCGTGCCCCACGACGTGTTGTATCGGCCGAAGATGGGCTTCACCGTGCCGATCGAGAAGTGGTTTCGCAGCGAGCTACGTGGTGAGGTGGAGGCAACGCTGCTCGGCGACCGCCTCGCAGCAAGCGGTTACTTCGAGCCCCGTTTCCTCGCCCGGGTGGTGCGCGAGCACACCCGCGGCATCCGCAACTTCACGCCCCTGATCTGGTCGCTGATCATGTTCGACGCCTTTCTGCGGCGGGTCATCGAGGGCCAGGATCGGGTCCGCGAGACGCCGGTCGCGGCGGAGGTCGGGACGTGGTGAAGCTCGCCGGCCAGTTCCTGCGCTTCGTGGTGGTCGGCTGCATCGTCACGGCGACCCACTTCGCAGTGTTGATCTTCTTGGTGGAGTTGGGTCATTGGCAGGAGGTGGTGGCGACTGCCACCGCGTTCCTGGTGGCGGTGTCCGTGAGCTACGCGCTGAACGGACTGTGGACCTTCCGGATGTGGGACAGCCACCGGCACCGGGCGCCACGCTTCCTCGTCGTTTCCCTGATCGGCCTGGTGTTGAACACCGGGGTGTTTTGGATGGTGCTTTCCCTGGGCGCGATCTACCTCCTCGCCCAGGTCGCGGCGAGCGCCGTGGTGATGTTCTGGAACTTCGAGGCCAATCGCCGTTTTACCTTCGCAGCGCAACATGGTGGCTGACGGAATGGCTGGGCCCGGCCAAATGCGGAGCACGGCGGCGATCCCGGCGACCGCCTTCGTCATCTTTAACGCGGACGACTATGGATATTTTCCCGGGGTGAGCCGGGGTATCCTCGATGCCGCCCGCGACGGCGTGGTCAATGCGACCGGCATTCTCGCCACCAGCCCGTACTTCGACGAGCACCTGCCATGGCTCGCGGAGTGCCCCGAGCTGGACATCGGTGTGCACCTGAATCTCACCACCGGCCGTCCCCTGACGGCGGCCATGGCGACCGCCCTCGGTCGCTGGAACGGGAATTTCCCGGGCAAGTACGCGATGGCCCTGGCGGTGTTCACCGGCCGTGTCCCCGTGGGGACGGTGGAAGTAGAGTGGCGCGCACAGATCCAGCGTTGCGTCGATGCCGGACTGCGCGTCTACTTCCTCAACAGCCACGAGCATTTGCACGTCCTGCCATCGCTGGCGCGGGTGACCCAGCGCCTTGCCGATGTCTTCGCTGTGCCGTTCGTGCGTCGGCCGGTCCCGGAGTGGCGCGGCGGGCTAGCCGCCGCTGGTGTGGTGCGGAATACGATCCTGTCCGTCTGCGATCGGTTCAACGGCGCAGCGCCGCGGCCATTCACTCCGGCGTTTCTCGGAATCGGGCAGAGCGGTCGGATTGATCTGCCGTACCTACGCCAGATTTTCGCAGCACTCCAATCGGGCAAGGTTTATGAGCTGATGTGTCATCCGGGCTACTATCGCGCGGGCGAGGTGGCGGATCCCACCCTGCTTGCCTACCACCGTTGGGAGCAGGAGCTGAACGCGCTGTCCGGGCAACCAATCCGCGATCTGTTACGGGAACTGCATGTCGAGCCGATCCGCTATCGCGACCTGGCAAATGAGACAACCGGTCTGCGCGTAGCGGCGAAGCAATGCCAGGAGGTAGCTCATGGGTGAGGTGGAGACCGCCCGACCCGGTGGAGGGAACGGCGAGGAGCCGCTCCTGTCCATCGTCATCCCCGCGCACAATGAGGGGGAGGGTATCGTGTCGGCTTTGCAGGAGATCGAACGTGTGGTGGCCGCCTGCGATGTCGCCCACGAGATCATCGTGGTGGATGACGGCAGTCGCGATGGAACGTATGAGCGGATACAAACGCTTGGTGCCACGGGCCTGCCGGTC
>JASFUG010000253.1:0-5033 GCA_050050395.1 Nitrospirota bacterium | reverse complement strand
GACCTTGCGCAGGTTCTCCATGGCCAGGAGGTACTCGCGCTGGGTGGTGACCAGGTCCGGGGCGTAGAGGGTGAGGAGCGGGTCGCCCTTCTTCACCTGCTGACCGGTCTCGGCCACGAACAGCCGTTCGATCCAACCTCCCACCTTCGTGTTGATCTCCGTCAGGCGGGTCTCATCCTCTGTCACGTGGCCGTTGGTGCGCAGGCTCCGGGTGAGGTCGCGACGGGTCACCGGTGCCGTGCGCACCCCCATGTTCTGCACCACCGTGGGGTCGATGCGGATGGCTTTCGGGTGCTCATCCGCGGCCGGTTCCTCATCCTCGTAGACCGGCACCAGGTCCATGCCCATCGGCGACTTGCCTGGAGAATCCCGGATGTAAGTGGGATCCATCGGGGCGACCCAGTACTTGATCCTGCGCTCACCCTCCGCCTTCTCACCACCCTCTGGCCTGGAAGCCGGCGCCGCGGTGTCGCCCTTCATGGGGACCAGCTTCATCCCGCAGATCGGGCAATCACCCGGATGATCCTGGATCACCTGCGGGTGCATGCCGCAGGTATAGAGCCGCTTCACCTCGTCCGGGGCGCCGCCACCCTGCGCGGCGCTCATCGGCTCGTCGCGCATGCCGGTGCCATGGAACAGGCCGTGGAGCTGCGGCGCATATCGGCTCCCGGCCCACAGGCCGACGACAGTACATGTGATGGCAGTGATGATCAGGGTAATCGTCCGCTTCATGTCGATTTCTCGTCTTCTGACCGAGCATCGCGACGACTGGCGGCCAGCCGGACGATGATTCGATGCATAGAGGGACCGTCGGGGCGGGGTCTACACCCGCCCGTACTCCAATCGAGCAACGGGGCGACCATCCGGCCACGGGAGGGGTTAAACCCCTCCCGTCCGGGCGCTACGGAACACCGTCGGCGTCCATCCGCGTTCATTTACGGCTAATCCCTGTGGGTTTCCCGAAGCCGTCCCACGGCTCGCTCGAGTCGCGCCTGCTGCTGGAAGAGGTCGGCCCGGGCGCGGAACGCGGCGATGCGCAGCTCCAGCCAGTCTCGCTCGGCGTCCAGGAGGTCGAGGAATCTCGCCTGGCCGGTGCGGTACGCGTCCATCGTGGCGCGCAGGGCCTGCTCCGCCTGGGGGACCAGGCCGGTGTCGAACAGGGCGACCTGATTCAGGGAGGTAGCGAGGCGGAAGCGCAGGTCGGCCACCTCCTCGCGGCCGCGGTCGAGCTCATCGCGATACGCTGCCTCGGCCACCGCCAGTCGCCTCTCCGCCTCCGCCACGCCGGCGCGCAGCCGCCCGCGCCAGATCGGGACATTGATCCCGAGGGTGACCCAGTAGGAGTCTTCGCCGTTATCGGAGACCGGCAGTGGTCCGGTGTCCGTGATGGTGTAGTCGGCCCGGACGGTGAGGTCGGGATAAAACGCCTTGTGGGCCAGCGACAGGCCGGCGTGATGTGCCTCTACCTGTTGTTCCAGGGCGAGGAGGCCCGGGCGGGCGGCCTCCATCTCGGTGACCAGCTCCGCCATGGTAGGGAGCACCGGAAGCTCGTCCGGCAGGGCCGCGTCGCCCAAGGGCGATCCCTCCGCCCGGCCGAGGAGTCGATTCAGGCGCGCCTCCAGGGTGGCCCTCTGCTCCTTGAGATCGAGGAGCCGGTCGGTGTCACGGGAGAGCGCCACCTGGGCGCGCAGGACGTCGCGTTGTTGTCCGTGGCCGGCGCGGTAGTGGGCGAGGGCCGACTCCACGATGTCCGCCACCAGGGCGCGGTCCGCCTCGGTGACGCGGACGGCCTCCGCGACGTAGGCCAGGTCGTAGTAACGCGCCTTCACGTCGGTGACCACTGCCAGCTCCACGTCGCGCACCATCGCCCCCATACCATCGGCTACCCGTTCCGCCGCGTCGGCGCGCAGGCCGCGCTTGCCCCAGAAGGGGAGCTTCTGCGAGAGGAAAAGGCGCGCCTCCTGCGGGCCGACCCGGGTCTCGACGGGGGAGAGGTACCAGGCGACCCCGGCCTGGGGGTCGGCGAAGGCTCCGACCTGCGCCGGTACCTGGCGGCTCGCCGCCCAGGCCTCCCGCGCGGCATGCACCTGTGGATTGTCGCGCAGGGCCGTGGCCACCAGGTCATCGAGACCGGCCGCCTCCACCGACGCGACCGTGACGACAGAAAGACCGAGAGTAAGGAGGAGACGTGAAATGCCGGGCATCGTCGAATCCCTTCGAGTTCGCGGAACGTAACGCAAGTGGCGGGCCACGCCCCACGGTGCACCGTAATCCAGTAAAGACAACCATTTCCGGCGACGCGCGATCGCGGCCGCGAAGAAAGTTCTACGGCCCACTACACACGGGGGAGAATATTCTCCACCCCTACCGACCTACCGAACGGAAGCGGCGAGGATACGCACGGCCCTCCCCTCCGTGGCCCTCGGCTCCCGCGGCGGCACTCGCCGGGATGGCCCCGGCGCCGATGCTCACGCCCGCTCAGCGCTCGTGGCCACGACCCGGCTCGGTCTTCCCCTGCCGGTTGGGGGCCGCGGGTAGGCGAAGGCTGATCGCCCCCTTGCTGCTGTGGACCAGCTCAGCGACACACACGCGGTTGCGACCCTCGCGTTTCGCCCGGTACAGCGCACCGTCGGCGCGGGAGATCAGGGCCTCCGCCCCCACCGGGTGGTCCAGATCCAGGCAGGAGAGGCCGATGCTGATGGTGATCCGGCCCACGTCTTCGCGCACCGGGAAGAGGTGGCACGCGGCCGTCTCCAGGAGTCGATGCGCCAGGGTGAGTGCCTCCCCTTCCTCCGTGTACGGCAGCAGGATGACGAACTCCTCGCCACCGTAGCGCGCACAGATGTCGCTCGCCCGCAGGGCACCGTGGACCAGGCGGGCGACCTCGCGCAGCACCGTGTCGCCGATCGGGTGGCCGAAGTTGTCGTTCACCCGCTTGAAGTGGTCGATGTCTACCATCATCAGCGACAGCGGTAGTTGGTGGCGGCGGGCGGCCCGCAGGTACTCCTCACAACGGTCGAAGAAATAACGCCGGGTATACATGCCGGTGAGGTCGTCGGTGACGGACATCGCCTCCAGACGCAGGTTGAGCCCCTCCATCTTGTTGGCCTGGACCTGCGCCTCGCGCCGTTCACGCATCACCTCATCGAAGGCGCGACCCAGGAGGTAGCCCGACAACGACAGGAGCACGGCCGTACCGACGGTCATGTAGGTGTACAGCAGGAGGTGGCTGTGAATCTCCTGGAAGATCTCCGCGCTGCTCCACAGTCCTCGATCGGGGATCTGGAGCAGCAACCACCCTCCCGGAGCAGCGATCGCCCCCAGCAGGCCCCACAGCGGGCATAACCATCGCCGGGGAAATCGGTCGCTCACGATCCGGTTCTTCGCACTGAATGGGAAAGGGGTACCGGGCGCCATCGCCCGGTACCCCTTGAGGTTACCGTGAAAATCTAAGCCACGCGAACGTTTAGGCGCTCACCGGCCCCTCATCCGTTGGCGGGGAGGGCGGCGACCCGGCATCGCGCGCCTTGGCCGCACGCTGCAACTTCGCCCTCTTCTTGGCCTCCTTGAACGCCCGCTTCTTGTTTCGCCCCTCCTCCTTGCGGAGGTGGTTGTAGAGGTAGACCGGCACCATCACTAGCGACAGCAGGGTCGATGCGCCGGTCCCCCAGATAATCGAGGTCGCGAGGCCATTGAAGATCGGATCGAGCAGGATGACGAGGCCGCCGACGAACACCGCCGCCGCGGTGAGGAAGATCGGCATGGCCCGCAGCGCCCCGGCGTCGACGCACGCCTGGTGGAGCGACTCGCCCTCTTCGATCCGCTCGAGGGCGAACTGCACCACGAGGATCGAGTTCCGCACGATGATCCCGGCCAGGGCGATCATCCCCATCATCGACGTCGCGGTGAACCAGGTGCCGGTGATCCAGTGTCCGGGCATGATCCCGACCAGGGTGAATGCGATGGGGGACATGATGACCCCGGGCAGGGTGAAGGACCGGAACCAGCCCACCAGCAGCACCCACATCACCAGCAACGCGATGCCGAACGCACCGCCCATGTCGCGGAAGGTCTCGACGGTGATGTACCACTCACCGTCCCACTTCACCGTGTATTCCTCCTCGTTCTCCGGCTGCAGGAAGAGGTTCTGCTTGACCGTCCCGCCCGCCGGAGTGGCGATCTCGCTGATCGGACCCCACATGTTAATCAGGGCGTACACCGGGGACTCGTTCTTTCCGGCCACGTCACCGATCACGTAGATCACCCGCTGCAGGTTCTTGTGGAAGATCGGTTTGTCTTCGATTGTGGTCTCCACCTTCACCAGCTCGGAGAGGGGCACCACCCGTCCCGACGGGGTGGGTAGACGGACCTCACGCAGGTCGTCGACCGAGTTGCGCTCCGTCACCGGGAAACGCAGGTTGATCGGCAAGGGTTGTAGCTCCCCTTCGATACGCAGGTACGAGACATTCATCCCTGCCATGGCCACGCGCAGGGTCTTCACCACCATCTCCTGGGTGAGGCCGTGGCGTGCCACCTGCTCGTCATCGACGACGATCCGCTTCTTCACCTGATCGGCTTCGTCGTACCAGTCGACGTCGACGACGTCCTGGGTGCGATCGAAGATGTCGCGCACCTGGCGGGCGATGTCGCGCTGCACCACCTCGTCCTCGCCGTAGACCTCGCACACCAGGGTGTCGAGCACGGGTGGGCCGGGCGGAGGCTCGATCACCTTGATGCGCGCCCCATACTGGTCGGCGATCGCATGCAACGCAGGGCGCATGCGCGCGGCAACGGCGTGGTTCTGGTTCTCGCGGTACTTCTTGTTCACCAGGTTGACCTGGATATCCGCGACGTTACCGCCCTGGCGCAGGAAGTAGTGGCGCACCAGGCCGTTGAAGTTGAACGGGGAGGAGGTCCCGGAATAGATCTGGTAGTCGACCACCTCGTTGACCGTGCGTATGTACTCACCGAGCTCCAGGGCCACGCGGGTGGTGTCTTCCAGTGTCGTCCCCTCGGGCATGTCGATGACGACG
>JASFUG010000252.1:0-5049 GCA_050050395.1 Nitrospirota bacterium | reverse complement strand
TAATCCCGACGAATATCTTAACCATGACGTGAAAGCGAATTCCGTGGGCCGGAAACGGGCCTACAGCAAAGACAACATGATCATCAACATCCGCGCCTACCTGCGCAGCACCCAGAAACGACCCCAGGTCGTAAAGCGATTCTTCCGGGCGGCTCCTGTCCAATATGCGGCCTAGTCAAATGTCACCTATTAAGCGCTCGGAGTAATAATTCGCCTACGGCTTCGGCAAGGTGGGGATTTACCAAGTGATCAGCTTTTCTCTTACGGCCCGTATACTATTGACGGTCTGTTTCATTGCGCTGCTCACGGTTGTGTCTCTCATGCCTGGCGATCCTAAACCGGGTGACTTCGCATTTATGTGGCTGGTCGTAAAGACGCCAACACTCATCCAAAAAGTGCTGCATGTTTGTCTTTACGGAGTGCTGACCCTGCTGCTGGTGTGGTCTCTTGAGAATATTGAGTCAAGGCCTTATCGGCTCCTGATTGCCTTTCTCATTGCGGTGGCAATCGGCGCCGTCATGGAGTGGTGCCAGACCAAGGTGCCAGGGCGCTTTGGTACGGCGTATGATGTGGCACTAAACGCGGTAGGGGCTGTTGTGGGCCTATTTACCGCGGTCGTCTTGCTTTAGACCGCTGGTACGGCGAGCAAGGGTAGACGTAGTAGGGGACGCGCACGGCGAGGATTTGCGCACCTGAAGGTAGGCGCGCCATCGGGGTCCGATGACCTTGCCCCGCGTTGGACGCGGCGGTTCAGAGCAACGGGCCCTGATCCATCATGCGCCGCTGCCACAACGACCACGCCACGCCTCCCATACTCCCGTACGATGGATAGGGTCCGCTTCGTGGGAAGGCGGCTTTGATCCTGGCTGGGGGGTGCGCGCTGCTGACTCTTGGTATTTGGGAGCTACCGGTGACCGTCGTCCACAATCAGGGAGTCGAGATCTACTTCGAGGAGATGGGGACCGGACCACCCGTGATCCTCGGTCATAGCTATCTATGCTCCGGCAAGATGTGGCGGGAGCAGGTCCCCGCGCTCGCGGCCCAGTTCCGGGTAATCAATCCCGACCTCCGTGGACACGGACGATCTGGTCGAGTGTCTCATCCCTTCTCGCTCTACGCTGCTGTGTCGGACACGGTCGCCGTACTGGATCAGCTTGGCATCGAGCGCGCGATCTGGTGTGGCCTTTCGATCGGCGGGATGGTCGCGCTCCGCGCCGCGCTGGTCTGCCCGGACCGAGTCGCCGGACTCATCTTGCTGGACACGGATGCCGGTCGAGAGACCGCACGGCGCAAGCTCAAGTACCACGCCATGGGTAGAGGCGTGCGCATCCTGGGCATGCGCCCATTTCTGGCATCCATCACGCGCCTTCTGTTCGGGGCCACAACCCGTCACCAGAACCCCGGGTTGGTCGCCGAATGGCGGGCGGAGTTTGAGGCTGTCCACGTACCGTCCGCCCTGTGGTGCCTGGAGGCACTCATGCGGCGAGACTCGCTACTTGAGCGCCTACACGAAATCCGCGTACCAGCTCTGGTCCTCGTGGGCAAGGAGGATGGCTTGCTTCCCGTGGCGCTCTCTCGCCGGATTCACAACCGACTCCGCGACTCCACCTTTGGCGTGATTTCGGCTGCAGGCCACCTGTCGGCGCTCGAGCGGCCCGCCCTGGTCAACGATGCGATTGTCAGCTTTCTGACCGCCCATGCGGGCTAAGCGGTCGCGCACCAACGCTGTCCGCGGCACGCCGTTGGTGGGTGGCGCATGTGCGGCATCGACGATGTCCGCCACGGCAAGGAGGAACGCACCGGTAGGAAGCCGCGGTGGCCACAGGCGCTCGATGACCCGCGCCAGCCGCCCGCCACTCGGGATGTGGATACCCGTACGCACGCGAAGGTGCTGGACCGGGAGTCTTTGGAATAGCTCCTTTGCCTCGCCGGCCGTATGCCAGCGAGCACCTCGGTAGCCTCCGCGGCCGCCGTTGCGGCCCTTCAGGAGCCAGAGGAGGCTGCGTCGGTTAAGCAATCCGATGGCGATCCGGCGACGGGCAACCCGGATCATCTCGCGGATAGCGCCGCGCTGTTCTTCGATGAAGCACAGGGCCGCGATCGATACGACGAGATCAAAGCTGTCGTCCCCGTACGGTAGGGCGCGGGCATCAGCCACTTCGTAGGCCGCCCTGCCGGGATCGCGGCGCCGCGCATATCCCGCCCACTCCGGGTTGATGTCGACGCCGGTCATCGGCCCAGTGATCGCCGGAGCAAGGGCACGGGTGAAGAAGCCCGTGCCGCAGCCCACGTCGAGCAGCGACTCTCCAGGGCGGGGTTGCAGCGCCTGAAGGAGCAAAGCGGTCTCGCGCTGCCCGATCCATCGGCCGCGCGGCGTCTCATACCACCGATCGTACACCTCGGCGTTCGTCACGCTTGCACCGGCCACGTAACCCGCGGGTCGGACCGGCGCGGTCCATGCGTCTGGTGCACCGGTGGGACCGGACGGAGCGAGGGGTTCACCCGCTTGTGAGACGCCGAGGCGCGCCTCGCAACCCAGTCATCATTCCGTGAATCGCTCATCAGACTTCGTCGCCTGCGCTTGCAGACCCCTGTGCGCAAGCCATCCCGTCGATTCGACGTCCCAGTGATCGAACGCGGGGACGTAGGGCTTGATGTCGAGGAGCGGCGTGCCGTCCAGGACATCCACGTTCTCGACCATCAGCACGTTACCGCGGACCTCCCGCAGCCGGACGACGCTGAGACCCAAGGGATTCGGCCGAGTCGGGGCACGCGTCGCAAACACGCCGCGGGCTTGCGAGTCGAGGAACGGAACGACGGAGAGCCGCATTTCCGTCGTTTTATGGAAGTGGTAGAGGAGGTAGATATGCGAAAAGCCGGAGAGATCCTTGAGGCCTTCGGCGAGCTCGGGAAGAACCTCCACGCGACCGGCAATCCCGAGGGCGCCGCGCGGCTGGATCGGCATATCCGCCGTGCTTGCGTACGGGGAATAGATGGTCCCGATCGGACGAAAGGCAATGTCGCTCATCTTCGGCGGGGCTCTTGGCGCCTAACGAAGGGGACCTTACTCCATCATGCGGGCGCACTGGAGGCTCGGCATTGCCGTCGGGGGAGCGCAGCAGGAGGGATCAGGAAAAGCGATCTCCTATCGGTGGAGCCGCGACCGCAACCTTCCCGCGGCCAACGAAACAAGATAGACCGCGCCCGCGAGCAAGATGATGCTGGCGCCCGCCGGAAGGTCCGGCGCATAGGAAAGAGCGAGACCGCCGCAGGTAAACGCCATGCCCAGCACCACCGCGAGCGCCATGATCGGCAAGAGGCGCGCCAGATACTGTGCGGCGATCGCCGCGGGCAGCACGAGCAGGGCGAGCACCAGGATCAGCCCCACCAGCTGGATTAGCACGACGACCGTCAGAGCCACCAGGCAGAGCAGCAGCAGGTGGAAAAACTCGACGCGGATGCCCCGCACCCGGGCGAATTCCTCGTCGAACGACACCGCGAGAAACTGTTTCGAAAACAGCGTCACGATGAGCAGCGTCACCGCATCCAACGCCGTCATGAGGTGGAGATCCGCGCGCGACACCATGAGGATATTGCCGAACAGGTAGCTCATCAGGTCGGCGTTGTAGCCCGGCGTGCGGGAGATGAACATCACGCCGATCGCCATCCCGACCGCCCACAGCGCCGCGATGATCGTGTCCTCGTTCTGGCGCAGCCGCAGGTTCACCCAGCCGATGAGCAAGGCCGCGACGAGTGCGGCCGCCAGGGCGCCGGTGAGGGGGCTGGCCCCGAGGAAGTAGGCAATGCCCATGCCGCCCAGCACGGAATGGGCGATGCCGCCGGCGACGAAGCCGATGCGCTTGGCCACGACATAGGTGCCGATCACGCCGCAGGCGAGGCTCGCGAGCAACCCCGCGATCAGGGCATGCTGCAGAAAGCTCTCGCGAGCCAGCGCCTCGAAAAACCCGCTCATGACGGCTGCCCCGTTTCGCGCTCGGTCGCGTGGCGGATCATGCGCACCGGCGCGCTGTAGAGTCGCTCGATCATCTCCCCCGCGAGGGGCGAGGTCGTGTGGCAGAGCAGCGTACGATTGAGACAGGCGACCAGCGTCACGTATTGCGAGATGAAGCCGATGTCGTGCGAGACCACGACGATGGTCATGCGCGCGCTCAACGCCTTGAGCAGCTCGAAGATATCGCCTTCGGCGCGCAGGTCGATGTTCGTCGTCGGCTCATCGAGCAGGAGAATGCGCGGCTCGCCGGCGAGCGCCCGGGCGATGAGCGTGCGCTGCAGCTGCCCGCCGGAGAGCGTCCCGATGGGACGGGTGGACAGGTCGGCGACGCCGGTCTCCTCCATGACGCGGCGCGCGACCTCGCGGTCCCGCGCACGGTAGCCGAACAGCGCGCGGGTCTTGCCGAGGCGGCCGAGCAACACCGTCTCCTCCACCGTGACCGGAAAATCGCGCCGGAACGCGGCGAACTGCGGCACGTAGCCGAGCGCCCCGCGTGCCTTTACCGGCGGCAAGCCGAGGACCCTCGTCCGCCCACTGTCGGGAGCGAGAAGCCCGAGGACGATGCGCAGCAGGGTGCTCTTGCCGCCGCCGTTCGGTCCCACCAGGCCCAAGAATTCGCCTTCCGCGACCGCGAGGGTCACGTCTTCAAGGGCGGGCACGCCGTCGTAGGCGAACGAGACGTGCTCGAGGGTGATCGCCGAAGGATTCATTGCATGGCCGCGGCGAACCGCCCTGCCACCCGCCGCAGATTTTTCAGGTAGTCCTCGGCCAGAGGATCCACCGCAACCACCCGGGCGCCGAGGGCCTGGGCGATGGTCCTGGCCGTACGCCGGCTGAACTGGGTCTGCACGAAGATCACTTGCACCTGTTCCCGGCGACCGGTTGCGATGATCTGGGCGAGGGTGCGCGCCCCCGGCTCCTTGCCGGCGACCTCGATCGGGATCTGCTTGAGTCCGTAGGTGTCCGCGAAATAACCCCAGGCTGGGTGAAACACCATGAAGGCGCGCCGTTGCACACCCGCGAGCATGGCGCGGATC
>JASFUG010000251.1:0-5049 GCA_050050395.1 Nitrospirota bacterium | reverse complement strand
GCCGGCGATCAAGGCAAGGCGCTTGTGGAAGAGGGACGGGGCGAGCGTCACGGCGTCGGAGCGACCGGCTGGTTGGTAGGACTTGGAGATGGAGAGGCGGCTCGTCGCGTGCACGTCGCAGGCAGGAGCTCGGCCGGTCTATTCGCACACGCCGGCTACCTTTGTCGACAGCGGGATCCACGGGAGTCAGCGGCGGTGCCGCGGATGGCGGTTGGAGCCATGGCGCCTCGATTGTCAGGGGAGCCGAGGTGACGCACCATGATGGCGCACGGTGGGATACACCTATGGAGTACACCGAAGAGCAGAAGGCCCAGTTCCGGGAGCAGTACGCGACGCGCCGGCGACGGCAGTATGCGTTGACCGTGTCTCTGGTGGCGGTGTTCGCCGGCCTGTTCTTTCTCGGCCCGCGTTACCTCGGCAGGTTCAGCGGCCTCTCGGTGACCGCCATCGTCCCGATCTCGTTCCTCCTTGTCGCCGGCGCCCTGATCTTCTCCCTCCGCAACTGGCGCTGCCCGGCCTGCAATCGCTACCTAGGCCGCACCTATAACCCGCGGTACTGTCAGGGGTGCGGGTTCGAGCTGCGCAAGTCGTAACGGTACGGACCCCGTCGGCGGCAGGATGAGCAGCGTGTAGACCCACGCGTACCACAACGGCGACGAGTTGCGTCTTGGTCCCCCGGGAGCGTGCCGCTGCTGCACGCGGTGCCCCTTGGTGCAGGTGCAACGGCGCGCCCTAAGCCATCGGCTTCGGCCCGCCTACGCCAGCTGCTTGTCGAGCTTGCGATAGACCTCCAACAGCTTGGTCTCGGTGTACGGCTCGAGGCCGCGAATGCCCTGGGAGAAGACGGTCAGGAAGTAGAACTGGTCGAACGGCAGGCGGATCTCCTCGTTGTCGTCCCAGAAGTCCTCGAAGCCGTGCCAGGTGAGGCGCAGGACGAAGCCCTGATACGCGGGGATCAGGCTTCGCGCCCAGCGCGTGAGCCGATCCTCCCCGGCCGCGATGATGATCTGGTACGAGTCGCTGTCGTCGATCGAGCCGTCCGGATGGAATAACGGGGGGTGGTTCCGGTCGGGATCCTTGCCGACCGCCGTCGCACGGGGCATGTGCTTGCCGAGATAGCGGATCTTCTCCTTGACCTTCATCTGCAGGTCGTCCCAGACCGTGGGGCCGGCGCCGGGCTCTCCGTTGGGGGTGACGTAGGGCCACTCGAGGGTCCGCGCGCTCGCTCGCGGGTCGACGCCGAGGGTGACGGGCGCAAAGGGACCGACGGGATCGAGCACCTTCTCGAAAAACGGTTTCCCGGGGATCGCCCTCACCACCCGGTTCTTCGTTTCCCGCTTGCTGTAGGCCTCGGTGAGGAGCTGTTTGAAGGCGGTCGCCACAGTGCTTCGCATGCGGTGGTAATTGGTATCCGTGTCGTCGAGATAGCCAGTGATCTGTCGTTGTCTGACTTTCGCGACGACCTTGCGCTGACTCCTGTCGAGCTTCCAGCCGCGCAGGTCGCTGTCACCGAAGCCCCGCCAGGTATTACCGAACTCGTCCCAGACCAGCAGACCGTAGTAGCCGTCGATGTCGTGCATCAGCTTAGCGGCGAGGCCGCCGTGGCGGTCGAATTTCGAGCGCGGTACGCGAAGATGGCCGGACGAGAAGCCGTCCGTGAGGAAGTGGCAGCCGAACGCCGTGCGCCAGATCGATTGCGCGGGGATCGGACGCTCGGCGGGGTCCTTGGACGACACGGCATCGGCGACCCCGCGCAGCGCCTTCTCGTGCAGGCGCTGGAAGGTCCGGAAGTTCACCCACTTCTCGCTGAAGTGCGCGGCGTTGTCGAGCGCCAGCTCGGCGTACCGGCCGTAGGAGCCGACCAGGTCGATGAACTCCCCATTGAAGCCCTTGCCGCTCTTCAGGAGCCCCATTTCCTGACTGTCGAGGCCGCCGTTGCGCAGCGTCGCCTCGGGCCGGGCCTTCGCCAGCCACGGGAGGCGGTCCAGCATCCAGCCGAGGGTACGCTTGCCCCTGCCACCGGCCCCGCCCAGGACCTGAGCGAGGAAGTGGATCTCCGAGTAACGTGTCGGCCCGCGCGCCGCCTGGATTACGTCGACGGCCGCCTCGACCTTGTCGAGGGGGACCCGCTTCAGCCAGTCGGTCTGGCCCTCGGAGACGCCACGCAGGTAGTCCACCAGATGGCGTCCCTCCTTCTCGGCGTCGTGGAAGAGGAGGACGTCGAAGACCATGTAGACGAACGCGAAGGCCTCCTCGTATCCGCGCCAGTTGTTGCGCCGCGACTCCCAGGCCTGCGTGTATTTCTGCATGACATTGACGGGTTGCGGTCGGCGGTCGGCCGTTTCCATGTCCCGCGGGCGGCGAAACAGGTCGCCCGCCAGCATGATCGTCTGTCCGGCCGTGAGAGCTACGGCCTCCCCCTTCTCGATGGCCTCGGAGAGGGAGGCACCGGTCCAGGGCTTGCCGTTGCCGGCATGCTTCGGGTGGGGCAGGACGTAGTGCCATGCGTGGTGGCGCGATGGTTTGCCGTACGGGCGCTCGGGGGTGGCGCCCTTGGCTTCCCCCGGGCAGAGGAAGCGCCACTGTTTGAACGGGCCGCGGGTGTCGATCATGGCGCCACCGTCGATCAACCCCGCCTCGGCCCAGTGGTTCAGCATCGATTGAACGTCGAAGATCGAAGACCGGTCCGCACGACCCGCCGCGGACTCGTGCTCCGTGGCGCCGAACCCCAGGACGGAGGGGTCCCGGGCTGCGCCGGCGCCGTCCGCGTCGTCGGGTGCGTCTCGGTCGTGGGTGTGGGGGGCAGCGACCGGCACCGGGAAGGCGAGCACGGTTGCGTCCTTGCGGCGCTCGGCGCGGTAGACGTAGACCGGCCACGGCAAGTGGCTGTCTCGCAGGTCCGCGGCGCTCGCCTTGTCGGCCGTGATGAAAAATCGATATCGTCGTCGCCGCTCGAGCTTGAGCTGGGTCCGCCCGTCATCGCGGACCACCGAGTGCTGCCACTGGACGCGGTCGTCGGAAAGATTCATCGGCTGTTCGCGGTCCTCCATCGTCTCCGCTGGTGTGGTGGCCGCATGTACGTAAAACCCCTTCGCTACCGGTGCCAGCAGGTTCGGTGACAGCCAGAACGCGACCACCTTGGACGTACGGAGATTGATGGTGACGACCCCGCGCCCACCTCGTTCCAGGCGGCGCAGTCGACGGTGCGGGTGGGAATCGCTCATCCGGTCACCCGTCCGTCGTCCCGGAGGCGTCGTCTGCGTCGTCGGGCAGCCCCTCGTGCTCCTCGTCGTGACGGTGCAGCAGGAGGCGGAGGGTCTCGTCGTCGAGCTCGCTGGTTTGCTCGAGTCCGACTCGCGCCTGGAAGTCTGCCAGGGCACGGCGCGTGAGCGGACCCACGACGCCGTCGATCGCACCCTCGTAGAAGCCGAGGTTCGCGAGGCGGACCTGAGCGCCCTTGTCCTCGTCCTCCGGCTCGACCATGCCGAAGCTCAGCTCGTAGGTCAGACCGTCGATCTCGAGGCTGCCGGACCGCGCGTCGGGTGGGATGTCCAGCTCGAGGAGCCCCTGTTCGTCGGTCTCTCCAGAAAAAGGGATGCCGTCGATCGTCAGGTGGTACGGGGCGTCGGCGATCGGTCGATCGTCGTGTTCGACCACCAGGCGCAGCGTGGCCGGCACTCCTTTGCGCACGAATCGATGGCGCTGCTCCGTGGCGACGGTCTCGAAGCGCTGGCGAGGTGCGGGAATCGCGACCCGATCCCCCGGCAGGAGCACACTGGGATCGCGGCGCCGTTGTCGCAGCTCCCGATTCTCGGGAAGGTTCCACAACGTCTCCATCAGGAACCCGTGATGGAAGGCGATGCTATGAAGGCAATCGCCGTCCTTGACGACATAGTCGCCGTTCCCGGCGGGGCCACGATTTCGCCTGGCTTCTCCGGGCATCTTTGATCCCCCAGTCCGTCTCTACGGGACGCCGGCGACGGGTGTGGCGACGAGGCCACTGCTCCGAAGAGTCTCCTTCGTGATCGGCAGCAGATTGCTGCTCCCCCCTGCACGGTCACCGGCCGTCAGGGCTGCCTTGATGGCAGGTGAGCATAAAAACCTTAGCATTGCGATAGTGAGACTGCATTTATCAGTGTTGCAATACGTTGTGGCCGCTTTGTGGAGAAGGCGGATGTAGGTCGCGAGCCATTCATAGAACGTTTTCCATGGGCGTCTTGCGGCTGGGCCTGATGATCTTCGCGAAGCGCAGTCTCTGGGCACGGCGACGCCCGCCACCGATGAACATTCAGCGGTCGGCTCGCCTTCCCATCGGTAGGCGATCGCCCATGTAGGCCAGTCGCGAACTGCCACCGGCCAATCGCCGAATGCTGACCGCTGACCCCACGCGCGGCATACAATGCCGGCCATGTCCTTCCGCATGGTCACCGACTTTGCCCCCCAGGGGGATCAGCCGCAGGCGATCGAGGCGCTGGTGCGCGGCCTCGACGAGGGGGTGAAGCACCAGGTGCTGCTCGGGGTCACCGGCTCGGGCAAGACCTACACCATGGCCAAGGTGATCGAGGCGGTGGACCGGCCGACCCTGGTGTTGGCGCCGAACAAGACCCTGGCGGCGCAGCTCTACTCCGAGTTCCGCGGGTACTTCCCGGACAATGCGGTGGAGTACTTCGTCTCCTATTACGACTACTACCAGCCGGAGGCGTACGTCCCGTCCAGCGACACCTACATCGAGAAGGACTCTTCCACCAACGATGAGATCGACCGCCTGCGCCACTCGGCCACGCGCTCGCTCCTGGAGCGCGACGACTGCCTGATCGTCGCTTCGGTGTCGTGTATCTACGGTCTCGGCTCGCCCGAGGCCTACCACAACATGCTCCTCTACCTGGAGCAGGGCCACGTCATCGACCGTCGTGCACTGCTGCACAAGCTGGTGGAGATCCTCTATGAGCGCAACGACGCCGACCTGAAACGCGGCGCCTTCCGCGCCCGGGGCGAGGTGGTGGAGGTCTTCCCCGCCCACGGGGACACGGCGATCCGCATCGAGCTGTT